>CAYNJD010000127.1:0-8781 GCA_964397355.1 uncultured Mycobacterium sp.
TGCCGTCACCGGGGATCGCCTTCACGTCGGCGCCGGTGCAGAACGCCCGCCCGGTGCCGGTGACGATGAGCAGCCACACCGCGTCGTCGTTCTCGGCCTCGGCGTAGGCGGACCGCAGCTCGGTGACCATGTGGGGGCTCAGCGCGTTGAGCGCCTCCGGGCGATTCAGCGTGATGGTCGCGGTGTGACCGTCGCGTTCGTAGGCGATGGTGTCGAATGTCGGCATAGCCGGTCTCTTTCTCCTCAGCGTCCGGTGAAGCCCGGCGGGCGACGTTGCCGAAACGCGGCCAGGCCCTCTTTGAAATCGGCTGTTCGGCAGGACAGTTCGAGGTTGAACAGCTCCTGGGTCATGGTTTGCGGCAGCGTCGCGTGCTGGCCGTAATGCAGCCCGTGCTTGGTCAGGCCGATCGCGACGGTGGGGCCGTCGGCCAACCTTCCCAGCAGCTCTTCGGTGGTCGAGTCCACCTCGGCGGGCGGCACCGCCTGATGGATCAGCCCCCAGTCTTGCGCCGAGGCTCCGCTGACCTGCTCGCCGAGCAGCAACATGCGCTTGGCCCGGGCCAGTCCCACCAGCCGCGGCAGCAGCCAGCTGGCACCGGAGTCGGGACTGAATCCCCGCGCCAGGAACGGCTCCCAGAACACCGCGTCGGTTGCGGCGACGGTGAAATCGGCGGCCAGCGCCAGATTGCAGCCCAGCCCCACCGCCCAACCGTGCACGCCGCACACCACCGGTAGCTGGATGGTGTGCAGCAGTTCGATCACCCGGTGTGCGGCGTGGGGGATGCGCCGAACCAGGTCGCCGGTGCGGGGTCGCCGGTCGCCGGAGTTGGTGGCCACCCAGTCCACGCCCGCGCAGAAGTCGTCACCGGAGCCCCGGATGTGGACGGCGCGCAGGGTGTCGTCGGCCGCTGCCTCGGTCAGTGCCGCGATCAGCGTCTCGGTCATCGATGGGCTCAGCGAATTGCGGCGTTCCGGGCGGGCCAGGGTCAGCCGTAGCAGCGCGCCGTCGCGCAGCACCGTCACCGAGCCGTCAACTGGCGGGTCTTCGCCGGACCCGGGGGAGTCGGCCACTGTGGTGTCCACCCTTCAAAGCTATATCGTGATGCATACAGTAGGCGATACGATTGCGTGATTCGACAGCGATTCGACCGGGGAGGGGCCAATGGCAGACGGTTCGGCCGGCTCGGCGGTTTCGGCCGGTGGCAGCCGTTTCGGCGAGCCGCCCCTGGAGCAGACCGTGGCCGCTGCCGCAGCGATGCGACGGCTGGCGGGACGACTGCTGGCGCTGGAGCACCCGCACCCGGCGGTCGACGACATGCTGGCCCGGTTCGCCGACTGGGAACGGCAGTTGAGCGCCGACGCCCCCGTGGCTGCCACACCGCGCCTGCACAACGAGCGGGCCGGCCGGGTCTATCTCAACCATGCGTTCGACGTCGGGTCCTACAACCCGTGCTTTCCGGAGTACCGGTTCGACCACCTCGATGCTGATACGGCCTCCGGGCGCGTCACCTTCGACCTGGTGTTCGAGGGGCCGCCCGGCCTGGTGCACGGTGGTTTTCTCGGGGTCTTCTTCGACTGCGTGACCCAGCATCAGAGCTGCGCGGCGGACCTGGCCGGCCGCACCCGTTCCCTGCTGGTCACCTACCGGCGTCCGACACCCATCCTCACCGAACTCGACTTCGACATCGTGCGAACAGAGGTCGAGCGCGGGATCACCTCCACCGCGCGCCTGTTGTACCGCGGTGAGGTGCTGTGCACCGGAGAGGTCGCCACCGTGGCGATGCCGCCGGAGAAGTTGAGCGCCAATCGATTCGGCCGTCGGCGGCCGGGTGAGGAGCCGAAACGATGAGCGATGCAGGCGACGACCGAGTGCTGTTCGACGTCGATCCCGACGGGCGGATCGCCACCATCACGCTGAACAACCCCGGCCGGCGCAATTCCTACGACGCCGCGATGCGCGATGCGATCGCGCGCTGCCTGGACCGCGTCGCCGAGGACGACGACGTCGTGGTGGTGCTGCTGCGCGGCGCCGAGGGGGTGTTCTCCACCGGAGCCGACATGAACAACGCCTACGGCTGGTACGGCGAGCGTGAGCAGGCGACACTCAAGTCGCGGCCGAGCCAGCGCCGCCGCCTCACCGTCGACCGCAGATCGTTCGGTTTCTACCACAATCTGATGGGCTTTCCGAAGGTCACGGTGGGTGAGATCAGCGGCTACGCGCTGGGCGGCGGCTTCGAGATGGCGCTGATGACCGACATCTCGGTGATCGCGCGCGACACCAAGATCGGTATGCCCGCGACCCGTTTTCTGGGTCCGGCGCTGGGCAGCCTGCACATGTTCTTCCACCGCCTGGGCCCGGTGCTGGCGCGACGGCTGTTGCTGACCGGCGATGTCATCGAGGCCGCCGCGGTCGAGCACCTTGGCGTCTTCACCGAAACCTGTGAACCGGAGGCGGTTTCGGCGCGCGCGCGGTACTGGGCGCGCAAGGCGGCCAAGATGCCCGCCGACGGGGTGGTCATCGCCAAGGAAGCCTTCCGGCTTGTCGAGCAGAGTCAGGCCTACCAGGGCGAAGAGGTGGCCAGCTACCTGTTCCACGCCTTCGGCACCAACCTGCAGTTCGCGCCGGGGGAGTTCAATTTCGTCAAGACCCGGGCGCAGCACGGGACCCGCGAGGCGTTCCGGCTGCGTGATGAGCACTTCCACGTCCCGGAACCGTGACGGGAGCATCGGCGGATACCGACCCACACCTTTACAAAAACAACGAATAATGTAAGGTCAAAGAATGCCTACACCTGTCATTGTCGGTGCCGTCCGCACGGCCATCGGACGTTCGTTCAAGGGAACATTGGTCAACACGCCGCCGGAGACGCTGATCACCACGGTGCTGCCCGAGGTGGTGCGGCGCGCGGGTATCGATCCGAGTGCGATCGACGACATCATCTTCGCCGAATCCCACTACGGCGGCGGCGATCTGGCTCGCTACGCGGCGGCCAAGTGCGGCATGGAGGACGTGCCCGGGCAGTCGGTCAACCGGCACTGCGCCGGCAGCCTGACCGCGATCGGCAACGCCTCCGCCCAGATCGGTTCGGGTATGGAGCGGGTGCTGATCGCCGGCGGTGTGCAGTCGCTGTCGATGACACCGGTGACCAAGTGGCGGGTGCCCGGGCCGGAGGTGACGTTCGTCGAACCGTGGATGCCGCCGACCCACCCGGAGTCCCCGGACGCGCCCACCCGTGACATGTCGATCACCGTCGGGTGGAACACCGCGCAGGCGGCCGGCATCACCCGCGAGGAGATGGACGCCTGGGCGGCGCGCTCGCACCAGCGGGCGGTCGCTGCGATCGACGCGGGCAAGTTCGTCGACGAGATCGTGCCGCTGAAGGTCGAACTGCCCGACGGGACGGTCACCGAGTTCAGCGTCGACGAATTCCCGCGCCGCGACACCACGCCTGAGAAACTGGCCGGTCTGAAGGTGCTGCACCCCGAGATCGAAGGCTTCTCCATCACCGCCGGCAACAGCAGCGGCACCAACGACGCCGCCGCCGCGGTCGCCCTGGTCGACGCCGACTACGCCCAAGCCGAGGGGCTCAACGTCATGGGCACCGTGAAGGCCTGGGCGGCGGCGGGCGTCGCCCCGCGCGACACCGGGCTCGGGGCGGTCAAGGTGATCGGCAAGGTGCTGCAGCGGGCGGGGCTGTCGCCCGGCGACGTCGCGCTGTGGGAGATCAACGAGGCGTTCGCCTCGGTGCCGATCGCGGCCTGCCGTGAGTACGGCCTCGACGAGGAGCTGGTGAACTTCTCCGGCAGCGGCTGCAGCCTCGGTCACCCGATCGCCGCTTCGGGCGCGCGGATGGTGACCACCCTGGCCTACGAGCTGCGGCGACGCGGCGGCGGCATCGGGGTGGCGGCGATGTGCGCCGGCGGCGGCCAGGGCGGCGCCGTGGTCATCGAGGTCTAACGGGCCTCTAACGAGCCTCTAACGAGGTTTAGCCGGGTTGGACGACGTGGTCGAGGCGCCGGTACGACGCCGCGACGGATTGCTGTTCTGCTCGATCAACCGTTCGGCGTGGTCGAGGATGCAGTTGAGCCCGTATTCGAAGTTGGCGTCGTCGGCCGCGCCGATCCGATGACCCTCCCGGGTGGTCTGTGCCAGCAGCGGGGTGACGTTCGGGTCGATGACGAGCGCCTCCTCGAAGTCGGCGGGTCCGTCGGCGTCCGAGGCCTGGTTCTTCTCGTAGAGCCGACGCAGCACCACCGAACCGCGGATGTGCACCGAGATCGTCGAGTAGGTGTCGAAGGCGTCCTGCGGCGACAACCCGGCCTCCACCAGGCTGGCGATCGCCCGCTCCACCTCCTGCACGCCGAGCTGGGCGGCTCGCGGGCTCAGCGCGGCCCGAATCAGGATGAGATCACACAGGATCGGGTTGCCCAGAAACGTCGTCCGCATGGCATGGGCGTGGTTGCGCAGCGACTGGCGCCAGTCCTTGGCCTGCACGTACGGGGTGGCGAACACATACTGACGCAGCGCCCGGGTGGTCATCGCGTTGAGGAGCTCGTCCTTCTTGCGGAAGTACCAGTAGATGCTGGTCACCCCGACACCGAGATGCTTGCCGAGCAGCGGCATGCTCAGGTTGTCGACCCCGATCTGCTCGGCGAGCTCGAACGCGCCGTCGATGATGTCGTCGGGATTGATCGATCCGCGTTCGCGCCGCTGACGCTTCTCGGCGACTGGCTGCTTTGCCACGGTACCTCCAGTTCTGGTTGGCACGGCCGGATTCCTCGCCGTTGGACCTAGCCGTCAAACCTACCTGTGCCCGTCGTCGTCACCGGGTATTGAGCTTCTCTTACCGTAAAGCATATGGTAAGCATTTTGGTATCCGTTGTCGCAACGTCTGAAGGGTGACCTGTGTCAGAAGCGGTACTGCGCGAGCGTCGCGGTCGGATCCTCGTCATCACGATCAACCGGCCGGATGCCCGAAATGCGGCGAACAAGGCGGTTGCCGAAGGCTTGGCCGCCGCCTGTGACGAACTCGATGACACCCCGGAACTGTCGGTGGCGGTGCTGACCGGAGCCGGCGGCAATTTCTGCTCGGGCATGGACCTGAAGGCGTTCGCCGCCGGCGAGTTGGCGTATGTCCCGGGACGGGGCCTGGGCTTCACCGAACGCCCGCCACGCAAACCCATCATCTCCGCCGTCGAGGGTTTCGCGGTGGCCGGTGGCACCGAACTGGTGCTCGCCACCGATCTGGTGGTGGCCTCCAAGACAGCGAAGTTCGGCATCCCCGAAGTCAAACGCGGGCTGGTGGCCGCCGGCGGGGGGCTGTTGCGGTTGCGGCAGCGGATCCCGTACCAGAAAGCACTCGAATTGGCGCTCACCGGTACGAGTTTCACCGCCGAGCAGGGTGAGGCGTGGGGCTTCGTCAACGTGCTGACCGAGCCGGGCGAAGCACTGGCTGCGGCCATGGAGCTGGCCGAACAGATCACGGCCAACGGCCCGATGGCGGTCGCGGTGACCAAGGACATCATGGTGCGCTCGGTGGACTGGTCGCAGGACGAGATGTGGCAGAAGCAGGGTGAGCTGATCTCGCCGGTGTTCTCGTCCAACGACGCCAAGGAAGGCGCCATCGCCTTTGCAGAAAAGCGTGCACCCAACTGGACCGGGACCTGACCCCGGCGCGAACCCGAACCCGTAGCTCAAACGTGAGGAGAAGTCATGTCTTTTGCAGGTGAAGTGGTCCTGGTGACCGGCGGTGCGGGCGGCCTGGGGGAGGCCACCGTCCGTCGGTTGCACGAAGCCGGCGCGGCGGTCGTGATCGCCGACCTGGCCGACGAGAAGGCCACCAAGCTGGCGAATGAGCTGGGCAACAAGGCCGTCTACGTACGCACCGATGTGCTCAACGACGACGACGTGCAGGCGGCGCTGGCCAAGGCCGACGAACTCGGCACGCTGCGTTACGCGGTGATCGCCCACGGCGGTTTCGGCGTGGCGGACAAAATCGTCGCTCGCGACGGCAGTCCGGCCCCGATGGAGGGTTTCACCAAGACCATCGCGCTGTATCTGACCGGCACCTACAACGTGCTGCGGTTGGCGGCGGCCAAGATCGCCACCACCGAGCCCGGCGCCAACGGTGAGCGGGGATCGATCGTGATGACGTCGTCGATCGCCGGCTACGAGGGGCAGATCGGCCAGTCCTCGTACGCGGCGGCCAAGGGCGGGGTGATCGGGTTGACGCTGAGCGGCGCCCGGGACCTCAGCTCGGTCGGGATCCGGTTGAACAGCATTGCGCCGGGCACCATCCGCACTCCGGCGATGGAACGCGCCACCGATGCGATGCTGGCGAAGTTCGCCGAGACGGTGCCGTTCCCCAAACGGCTCGGCACCCCTGACGAGTACGCCAACCTGGCTCAGCATCTGCTGGAGAACACCTACATCAACGGCGAAGTGGTGCGCATTGACGGTGCGCAGCGCTTCCAGCCGCGCTGACGCGTGGACCTGGGCCTGGCCGATGCGCGTGCCGTCGTCGTCGGGGGCGGGCGCGGGATGGGGCTGGCCACCGCGCGCTGCCTGGCCGACGATGGTGCGCGGGTGGCGGTCGTGGCGCGCTCGGCCGCCGACCTGGACCGCGCTACCGAAGACCTGAGCCGGCGGGGCAGCCCCGAGGCGATCGGACTGGTCGCCGACGCCTGCGACGAGCAGCGGGTGCAGCAGGTGTTCGCCGAACTGGGCGAGCGCTGGGACGGTGAGCTCAACATCCTGGTCAACGCTGCCGGGCCGAACGTGCAGGGCAGCTTCGACGATCTCACCGACGAGCAGTGGCACCGCGCCATCGACCAGGGCGCGATGGGCATGGTCCACACCGTGCGGGCCGCATTGCCGTTGCTGCGCAATGCCGAATGGGCACGAATCGTCAACTTCTCGGCGCATTCGACGCAGCGCCAAAGCACCGTGCTGGCCGCCTACACCGCCGCCAAGGCGATGGTCAACAGCGTCTCGAAGAACCTGTCGCTGCTGCTGGCCCCCGACGAGATCCTGGTCAACGTCGTCTCGCCCGGCAGCGTCGCCTCCGAGGCGCTGGTCGGCTGGGCCCGCTCGGTCGGGCTGGACGGGCCGGACGGAGTGGACCCGTACCGGTTGATGGACGCCATCACCGAGCACTTCGGCCACCCGGCGCACCTGCCGCGAGCCGGGCTGCCCGACGAGGTCGGAGCGGTGGCGGCCTTTCTGGCCTCGCGTCGCAACTCGTACATGACCGGTGCCAACGTCAACGTCGACGGCGGCTCGGATTTCCTCTGACATTTCACCTGTCCGCAACCCCACCGAGTTACCTCTGACCTGCTGACATGGCCTTCTCCGGCCGACCCGCCGAGGGTTGCGCAATGCAATACCGAAAGGTATACAGTAAGGATCTTCCCATCGGAGTCCCGAGGTGCACGAGGAGGTGCGGGATCGATGACCGCTGCCGATGACGGCACCCTCCTGGAGGCCGACGCCGCGGTGCGCTACGAGGTGCGGGGCGGCGTCGCGGTGATCACCTTCAACCGCCCGCAGCGGCTCAACTCCTGGGGCCCCGACACCGCGGCCGGCTTCTACGCCGCCACCGATCGTGCCGAGGCGGATCCAGCGGTGCGGGCGATCGTGGTGACCGGAACCGGCCGCGGGTTCTGCGCCGGCGCGGACCTGGCCCCGGCCAAAGAGCAGCCGAATACCGGTTCGGACACCGATGTGTCCCAGGTGGTCGGGGAGCGCCACCCGTACTTCCTCACCGAACTGCGCAAGCCGGTGGTCGCGGCGATCAACGGTGCCTGCGTCGGCATCGGGCTCACCCACGCGCTGATGTGCGACATCCGATTCGCCGCCGCCGGAGCGAAGTTCGCCACCGCATTCACCCGCCGCGGTCTGATCGCCGAATACGGGATCACCTGGATCCTGCCGCGGCTGGCCGGCTGGGGCGCCACTATGGACCTGTTGCTGAGCGGACGCACCTTCCTGGCCGAGGAGGCCCGCGAGCTGGGCCTGGTCAACCACGTCGTCCCGCCCGAGCAGCTGCTGGATGCCGCCATGGCCTACGCCACCGACATCGCCGAAAACTGTTCGCCGGCATCGCTGGCGGTGATCAAGGCGCAGACCTACCGCGACGCGCTCGATGACGTGGCGGCGGTGAGCGCACGCGCCGAGACGCTGATGTACGAGTCGCTGGCGCGGCCCGACCTCGTCGAGGGAATCACGAGTTTTCTGCAGAAGCGACCACCGAATTTCCCGCCACTGCAGTGAGCGGCGAACCGATCTGCGAAAGGATCAAGCCATGACGCTGGGATACCAGGCCGTCGATGTCGACAACCACTACTACGAGCCGGTGGACTCGTTCACCCGCCATCTGGACAAGAAGTTCAAGCGCCGCGGTGTGCAGATGCTCAACGACGGCAAGCGCACTCAGGCGGTGATGGGTGAGCGCGTCAATCACTTCATCCCGAATCCGACCTTCGACCCGATCATCGTGCCCGGCTGCCTGGATCTGCTGTTCCGTGGCGAAATCCCCGAAGGTGTCGACCCGGCATCGCTGATGAGGGTCGAGCGGCTGGCCGAGCACCCGGAGTACCAGAACCGCGATGCCCGGGTGGCGGTGATGGACAGCCAGGACATCGAAACCGTGTTCATGCTGCCGACGTTCGCGTGCGGTGTGGAGGAAGCGCTCAAGCACGACATCGAGGCGACGACGGCCTCGATCCACGCCTTCAACCTGTGGCTCGACGAGGACTGGGGCTTCGACCGGCCCGACCACC
>CAYNJD010000128.1:0-8681 GCA_964397355.1 uncultured Mycobacterium sp.
CGCTGATTTCGCTTGCCGCACAGCTGGAGTCGGCGCGGCCATGGGCGCAGCGCCGGCCGCCGACCGAAGCGATGCTGTCGCAGGTCGGCTAGCAGTTCGGTGCCCGGAACCCGGTTCGCCGCGTAGTGCTGGGCGCAGCACCGGTACATGGCGGCTTGTGCAGCCGAGAGGTCGGCGAGCTGCGCTGAACGGCAGTCGCACCTGCAGAGTGCCCGCGAGGCAGTCGCTTGTGCATGCTGCCTGATACCAGGGATAGATGTGAGGATCGCCCGCCTCACTCGAAAATTTGCGGGACACCCAACGCGGGTGTGCCGGCCGCGAGTTGGAATTTCACGACGCGACACGCCCGTGTCATGTCGTCAGATTCCAACTGGGCGCCCAGTTCCGTCCCCACATCGGGGCGAAGCCCCAGGAATGCTTTGAGCGACAGTGACCGATACGGAACTCAAGTCGACGCAGTTCCGAGCCAGCCGGGTTTTTGTCGGACCGTCGAACGAATGTTCGAAATATGGGTAGAAACGCGTTGGCGGATCGCGACACCATCATGGGGTGTCTGGCGGCAATGGAGGCGGCTTCTGCGCGGTTGGCGCAGTGTTCTGTTTGATGCGTTGAGTCCCGAGGAGTTGGTGCAGGTGCTGGCGCGCCGGGAGGTGCTGGCGTGGCGGGCACCCGTGGTCGATCACCTGATTCTGGCCCGGCTGGTGGCCGAGGGACATGCCGAGGTGTTGGCGGGATGCGCGCTGGCCAAAGCCCTCGGCGAGCGGTTGCGGATCAGTGCCAAACAAGCACGGCGGCGTATCGCTGATGCCGCAGCGTTGGGTCCGCGCACCGCCATCTACGGCGAACCCCTCGATCCGGTGCTGCCGGCACTGGCGGCCGCCCTAGCCGGTGGGCGAGCGCGCTGAGCGGGATCTTTCGACGAGACCGCATTCAAAGCCGTTCCCATCGAGGGCCCCGTCCAACGACACGTCTTCACCGACGACGACTGGGAAAATGCCGGGTGACGGCAGCCACCACCGGGAGGATGTGTGGTCAGCGGTCCAGATAGCCGTTGTCGCGGTACCACTCGTAGCCGGCTCGCAGCGCGGCCCGGAAAGCGGTGAACGGCACGCCCAGCTCCTCGCGGGACTTGGTGGCGTCGGCGTAGATCTCTGCCGACGACAGCCGCATCTGGCGGGCATCGATCGGCAACCGGGGCCCCACCACCGCGCGCGCGACGCTCACCCCGGCCGCGGCCACCGGAATCGTCCAGCGCGGCAACACGATCGACGGTCCACGCCGCCCGACGAGCTCGCAGGCGATCGTGAACACCTCCCGGAACGGCAGGTTCTCGCCGCCGAGGATGTAGCGTTCGCCGATCCGGCCCCGTTCGGCGGCGGCGAGATGGCCGGCCACCACGTCGTCGACTGAGACGAAGTTGGTGCCGCCCGGTGCGGCGATCCGCAGCCGGCCCTGCTGCGCCTCGACGATCATCGCGCTGGCGATCCGGTTGACGTCGCGGGGCCCGATGACCACCGACGGGTTGACGATCACCGCGGGCAGGCCCGCCGCGACCGCGTCGCGCAGCTCGGCCTCGGCCAGATGCTTGCTGTGCCCGTAGGGGAACCGGCGGGGACGGATGTTGAACTCGTCGGTCTCGACCAGCTGATGCCCGCGTTCCGGGACTCCCAGGGCGGCAATCGAACTGGTGTAAACGAAGCGTTTGACCCCGGCGCGCAGCGCGGCGGCCGCCATGTCGCGGGTGCCTTCGACATTGGTGCGGTACAGCCGGGTCTGGGTGCGGTGACGCCAGTAGTCCGACACTGCGGCGGTGTGAAACACCCAGTCACAGTCGGCCATCGCCTCGGCCAGCGCGTCCACACCGTCTAGCACGTCACCGACCCGGGTCTGGCAGTCCAGGCCGTCCAGCGCGGCCATCGGCGATGTCGAGCGCCGCAGCACCCGAACCTCGATGCCCCGATCGAGCAATGCGGCCACCAGATTCGAGCCGACGAATCCGGTTCCCCCGGTGACGAATGCGCGCATCGAGATCAGAATCGGTAGGTGGTGCAGCCGACCTCGACGCCGGATCCGGCGGCCATGATCAGTGCGATGTCGCCGGGTTTGACCAGTCCTCGCCGCCGGGCGTCGGCAAGCTGGTAGGGCAGCGTCGAGGTGAACGGGTCACTGGTCTGACCCTGGGCCTCGGAGTCGACGAACCGCGACCGGTCCACGCCGATCCGTGCGGCCAGGTCATCGACGGCGGCGCCGGGCAGGTACGGACCGAACACCAGCGTGATGTCCGCCGGCTCCAGCGTCTCGGCGGTCAGCAACTCCTTGACCGCCGCCGGCAGGCAGCTCACGTAGATCGCGGCGAGGTTCGGGTCGCGGTCGACTCGCAGCCAGGTCCGGCCGTCACGCTCCTGGGTGTAGGTGGCCAACGCGCCCCGGTACTCCGGGTGGTGGCCGAAGACGAACCTGCCGAAGCCTTCCGGGCCGTGGCTTGGGCTGAGCATGATCGCCGAGCCGGTCTGCATGATGCCGTTGCGCGGATAGCCACTGTCGGGGGTGTTGTTCTCCACCTCGGAGGCCAGCACCATGGCGTGGCCGGTCCGGCCGGCGCCGATCATGCCGGCGGCGACATGGCAGCCGTTGAGGAAACCGACTGCGCCGTTGAGGATGTCGAACGCGAAGGTCTTGGGGGCGTCGGCGGACTCCGGTTCGGCGTTGATGCCGACCTCGCCGGCGACCAGCGTGGCGACCGCCGGTTCGGACAGGAAGTCGTCACGGTAGATGCCGGTGTGGATCATCAGGCCGACCTGGGTCGGGTCCACCCCGCTGTCGGTCAGGCAGGCCGAGGCGGCGTCCACGGCGAACGCGATGGAGCTGGGCTGCGCCCCGGTGTCCGGCGCGGCCATCCCGATTCCGTCGATGCGCACCCGCGGGGTCGCCGGCAGTTCCCGGCGGCTGGCGGGCCTGCCGGCGCGCGCGGTGTGCCCGGCCTGGCCGTTGGCGGCGCGGCGCATCCGGTCGGGCAGGTCGTCGAAGGTGTACAGCCCGGTGCCGATGGTCTGTCCCGAACCGGTGATGGACAGCACCACGTTGTCTCCGGAGTTGATCCGGCCCGTGTTGATGTAGTCGTACAACGCTACGAAATGCGTTGTGGTGGCGGTGTTCCCGCGCTCAGCCAGGTTGCAGATGGTGTTGGCCCGGCTGGCCGCGCCAGCACCGAAGACCCGGTTGATGGTCAGGATGGCGTCGTTGATCGACGCCTCGGAGGTCTGGTGCATCAGCAGCTGGTCGGCCGTCTCTGGCCGCCAGCCGTGCCGCTGCATCACCGCGGCCACATACGGCACCGAGTGCTTGACCGCGATCGCGGTCTGGGTGACCGAGTCGGTGACCATGATGGCGCCGCCGTGCGGGCCGTCGGTGGCCTTGGCGATGCACAGCTTGGCGAACTCGCTGTAGGTGGCCAGGTCCAGATCGTGGAAGCCGACCCGGTCGTTGGCCCCGAGTTCGAGCACCACCGCCGCACCGGCGTCGCCGACGGTCAGGCAGGCCAACCGGGGGTCCATCGGCCCGTCGATCTCCTGCTGCGCGGTTCCGGTGATGTGGCTGATGTACTCGCCACTGACCACCAGCGCGTTGCGCACCAGGTGAGTCTTGAGGAAGTCCTGCGCCACGCTGACACCGGTGAACATCCCGGCGCAGGCGTTGTTGATGTCGAAGCACACCGCGCTGGTCAGCCCCAGCTGGTCGCGCAGTTGCGAGGCGGTGCTGGGCTCGAAGGTGAACATGTGCTCCGGGCCGTCGCAGCGGGAGATGTTGCAGGCGATGACCAGGTCGATCTCCTCGGCGGCGTAGCTCGACCGCGACAGGCAGTCGGCGATGGCCTTGCGGCCCAGGTCGATCGAGAACTCGTCCTCACCGGCCATCCGCCGGTTCTTGATGCCGGTCAGCCGCTCCAGCGGGATCTTCACCTCGTTGACGCAGTCGGCCAGCACCTGCTCGGTGGAGACCGCCCGGGGCGGCAGGTACACCCCGAGGCTCTCGATCACGATGTTGCGCGCCGGACCGGATTGCACCGGCTTGATCACTGGCGTTGCAACGGGTTTCGGTGCCGCGGGTGCCTGGTGAACGGGGGCGGCGGTCGGTTCGGCGGTCGGCTGGGCCGCGGTGTCGCCGGATTCGTCGCCGATCGGGCCGAACTCGGCTGCCAGCTCGGCGATGGTGCCGTAGACGAACATCGACTCCGGCCGCAGCTCGATGCCGAGCTCCCCCACCCGCACCGCGACCTCCAGGGCCTGGGTGGAGGCGCCGCCGAGCGCGAAGAAGTCATCGGTGACGCCGACCCGGTCCACGTCGAGCACCTCGCGCCAGATCTGCGCCAGCGCTTCCTCGGTGCGGTTGCGCGGTGCCACGAACTCGACCGGCGCCGCGTCGAGGTCCTTGTCGAGGGCCAGCAGCGCGCGGCGGTCCACCTTGCCGCTGGCCGACAGCGGCAGCAGGTCGGTGGTGCGGAACACCGCGGGAACCATCGCGGCCGGCACCAGGTCCAGCAAAAAGCGGCGCAGCTCAGCGGTGCCCGGCGCTGCCGCGACCGGCACGATATGTGCGATCAGCTGAGTGTTGCCCGAACCGTCGTTGCGTGCCACCACGGCGCATTCGGCGACCCCGGGGTGTTTGGCCAGCGCGGCCTCGACCTCACCGAGCTCGATCCGGAAACCGTTGATCTTCACCTGATCGTCGCGGCGGCCCAGGTACTCGATGTTGCCGTCGGCCCGGTAGCGGGCCAGGTCGCCGGTGCGGTACAGCAGCGCACCCGGTTCTTCGCTGAAGGGGTCGTCACCGAACGCGGCCGCGGTGGCCTCAGGCCGGTTCAGGTAGCCGCGGGCCACGCCGACGCCGCCGATGTGCAGCTCGCCGGGCACCCCGACCGGGACCGGGTGCCCGGCGGCATCCAGCAGGTGGATCGCGATGTTGGCGATCGGCCGCCCGATCGGGATGATCGGATCGGAATCGCCGCGCACGCAATGGAAGTGCGTGACGTCGATGGCGGCCTCGGTGGGGCCGTACAGGTTGTACAGCTCGGCGGGAAGCGCGGCGAAGAACGCGTCACGCAGCTCACCGGTGAGCGCCTCACCGCTGCAGAACACCCGCTGCAGCCCGGTGCACGACGCGGACGCCGGGTCCGCCAGGAACCGGCGCAGCATCGACGGAACGAAATGCATGGTGGTGACGCGCTGTTCGACGATGGTGCGCGCCAGGTAGCCGGCGTCCTTATGGCCCTCTGGTTTGGCGATCACCACCCGGGCGCCGACCGTCAACGGCCAGAAGATCTCCCAGACGAACGGGTCGAAGTTGATCGGGGTCTTGTGCAGCACCCGATCCTCGGCGGTCAGCCGATAGGCGTCCTGCATCCACAGCAGCCGGTTGCGGATACCGGCGTGGCTGTTCAGCGCCCCCTTGGGTGCGCCGGTGGAACCGGAGGTGTACATCAGGTAGGCCAGGTCGGCCGACACGGTGCCGGCTTCCGGGGCGGCGTCCTGCGGGCCGGGGGCTGCCGACGGTTGGTCCAGGCACAGCCGGGCCCCAGTGAAACCCGTTGGCACGTGCGCCAAATGCTCACGATGGGTGACGCAGACCGGTGCGTCCGGCACGTCGGCCAGCATCGCCTCCATCCGCCCGATGGGTTGGGCGGGGTCCAGCGGCAGGAAGACACCGCCGGCCTTGAGCACGCCGAGCAGCGCGATCACCAGGTCCTCGGAACGGTCCAGCAGCACCGGCACCACCGCCGGGCCGGTGCCGGCACCGACGCCGAGCTGACGCAGCCGGTGCGCCAGCCCGTTGGCGCGCCGGTCCAGGTCGGCGTAGCTGAGGTCGCGGCCGTCGTAGCTGACCGCGACGGCGTCGGGGGTACGTGCTGCGGCCGCGGCGACCATGTCGTGCAAACACTGTGGGGCGTCGGCGTAGTCGACGCGGGTCTGGTTCCAGGACGCCAGCGTTGCGCGTTCGGCGTCGGTGAGCATCGGCAACCCCGACACCGTGCTGTTCGGGTCGGCGGCGATCCCGGCCAGGAGCAGCGCGAAGTGCTGCGCCATCGCCTCGATGGTGGTGGCGTCGAACAGGTCGGTGTTGTACTGCAGCGCGACCTCGAGTTGGTCGTCGTGCTCGCCGACCTGCATGGTGATGTCGAACGGTGAGCCGCCCTGACCGATGTGCAGGGTTTCCAGCGGCAGCCTGCGATCGGATCCGGCGGCGTCGACTGTGTTTTCGTCGAACAGCCGGACCTGCTGCCACGCGAACGACACCTGGAACAGCGGGGTGCGTCCGGCATCGCGGGGCGGGCGCAGTCGCTCGACGAGCAGCGGCAGCGGGTACTCCTGGTGCGCGATCGCGCCCAGCACGGTGTCTTTGACCTGGCCCAGCAGCGCAACGAAGCTGGGATCGTCGCTCACGTCGACCCGTAGCGGCAGCGGATTCGTGACGTAGCCGACCATCCCCAGCAGCCCGGCCCGGTCACGGCAGGCGAACGGCGAACCGATGATCAGGTCGTCCTGGCCGCTGTAACGGTGCAGCAGCACCGCGTAGGCGGCCAGCAGCGTCATGTAGGGCGTCGCGCCGACGGCCCGCGCCGCCTGCTTGAGCCCGGCCGTCACTTGCGCGTCGATGCTGAACCGGTGCAGCGCACCGTCGTAGGTCTGCACCGCCGGCCGCGGCCGGTCGGTGGGCAGCGCCAGCGTCGGCAGCTCACCGCGCAGCGTCTCGTGCCAGTAGTCCCACAGCCGTTCGCCGTCCGGCCCGGCCAGCATCCGGGTCTGCCGCGCGGCGTAGTCGACGTAGCGGTCGGCGGTCGCCTCCGGCGCCGTGGCGGCGCCGCGCTCGGCGGCGTACAGCGCGCGCAGCTCGTCGAGGATGACGTCGATGGACCAGAAGTCGACGGCGATGTGGTGCACGGTCAGCACCAGCACCGAGTCAGCGGGCCGCTGCAGCAGCGTCAGCCGCAGCACCGGGCCGGTACGCAGGTCGAACGGCCGGTCGGTCTCGGACTGGATCCACTCGTGCAGCTCGGCGTCCCCGGCGCCGATGCGATGGCTAGCGATCCGCACCGGCCAGTGCGCGTGGACGAGTCCGACCGGCTGGCCGTCACGCTCGGTGTAGCTGGTCCGCAGCATCGGGTGCCGGTCCACCAGCGCCTGGGCGGCCCGCTGCAGGGCCGGCACGTCGAGTTCGCCGCGGATGCGGCCCGCGTAGGCGACGGTGTAGGCGGCGCTGTCGGGTGCGAGCCGGTGCACGAACCACATCGAGCGCTGCCCGTAGGACAGCTCGTGTTCGGACGCCGCGCTCTGCGCCTTGGCCATCAGCAGCTGGGTCAGCAGCTCGCGCTTCTTCTCCGGCGACAGGCTGGAGATGTCGATGGGACCCTCGGGTCGGTCCGTCATCGGCTAGCCCCCATCCGTGACGTGCTCGCCGTCGGCGATCATCTGCGCCAGCAGTGCGTCGACCGCGTCGTCGGAGAGGTCGGACACCTGAGCGAGCAGTTCCATCTCCTGCGCCGGCACCGGCTCGGGAGCGGCGGGTGCTTCGGCCGCGGCCCGCTGCGGACGGGCGGCCAACTGCTCGCTGAGCCAGCCCGACAGGCTGGCCACGCTCGGCCCGTCCAGCAGCCGGGCAACGGGAACCACGATGCCCAGTTCCCGCTCGACCTGGATGCGCAGTTCCAGGGTGATCAGTGAGTCCACCCCGAGGCTGTTCAGCGGCGCCGCCACGTCCAGGCTTGCCGGGGCCAGGCCCAGCTTGCCGGCGACCAGGCCCCGCAGGTAGGTCTCCAGCAGTCGTTGGCGCTCCGGCGGGTCCGCGGCCTGCACGGCCTCCAACAGCCCGCTTTCGGCTGCACTGCCGCCCGGGGCCTGAGCCTGCAGGTCGCGCAGCAGCGGCGCCTGCGCGTTGGGACGCCACCGCGCCCAGTCGATGTCGAGCACCAGCGCTTGCGTTGCGGAGTCAGCCAGCAGCAGAGTCAGCGCCGCGAAGTAGTCCTGCGCCGGCATGCCCTCGACGCCGTAGTGCGAGAAGTGCCGGTGCAGTTCGGAATTGGTGAACATGCCCAGCCCCGCCCACGGGCCGAAGTTGACGCTCAGTGCCGGCCGGCCGGCCGCCCGGCGATGCCAGGCCAGCGCGTCCAGGAAGGCGTTGGCGGCTCCGTAGTTCGCGGCCCCCGGCGAGCCCAGCACCGACGCGGCCGAGGAGAACATCACGAAGAAGTCCAGTTCGGCGTCCGCGGTCAGGGTGTGCAGATTCCAGGCGCCCTGCACCTTCGGCGCCATCACCGCACGCAGCTTCGCCGCGTCCAGCCGCGCCAGGATCGCGTCGTCGACGGTGCCGGCGGCGTGCACCACCCCGCGCAGCGGCGGCATCGACGCGCCGATGGTGGCCAGCACGGCGGCGACGTCGTCGGCCTTGGTGACGTCGCCCTGGGCGACCGTCACCTCGGCACCGGCCGCCCGCAGCGCGTCCAGTGTCGCCGCCGTCGCCGCCGACGGCGCGCTGCGGCCCATCAGCACCAGGTGGCGGGCACCGCGCTCGACCAGCCAGCCGGCCACCTTGCCGCCGACCGCTCCGAGCCCGCCGGTGACCAGATAGCTGGCTTGTTCGTGAATAACAGTGTCGTGCAGGCCATCCCGAGGCTGCTGCGGCTGGTAGGG
>CAYNJD010000129.1:0-8680 GCA_964397355.1 uncultured Mycobacterium sp.
GGTTGACCAGCGCGAAGTAGCCGTCGGCGCCCAGCAGCGGCACCTTCTCGGTGATGGTCGGCGCCACCCGCGTCGGGATGAACTCGGCCGCGGCGTCGATCGCGTCGGCGGCCATCACCCGGTAGGTGGTGTACTTGCCGCCGGCGATGGCCACCAGGCCCGGCGCCGGCACCGCCACCGCGTGCTCGCGGGACAGCTTGGAGGTGTCGTCGTTCTCCCCGGCCAGCAGGGGCCGCAGCCCGGCGTAGACGCCCTCGATGTCGGCGTGGCTCAACGGGGTGGCCAGCACGGTGTTGACGTTGGCCAGCAGATAGTCGATGTCGGCTTTGGTGGCCGCCGGATGCGCCAGATCCAGGTTCCAGTCGGTGTCGGTGGTGCCGATGATCCAGTGGGTGCCCCACGGGATGACGAACAGCACCGACTTCTCGGTGCGCAGGATGATCGCCGCCTCGCTGACGATCCGGTCGCGCGGCACCACGATGTGAACTCCCTTAGAGGCCCGCACGTGGAACCGGCCCCGCTGCCGCGACAGCGCCTGGATCTCGTCGGTCCACACCCCGGTGGCGTTGACCACCACGTGCCCGCGCACATCGGTGGTCGCGCCGTTCTCGGAATCGCGGACGGTCACCCCGGTCACCCGGTCGCCTTCGCGCAGCAGCGCCACCACCTGGGTGGAGGTGCGGATCACCGCGCCGTAGTGCGCCGCGGTGCGCCCGACGGTCAGGGTGTGGCGGGCGTCGTCGACGACGGTGTCGAAGTAGCGGATGCCGCCGATCAGCGCGCTGCGCTTCAGGCCCGGGCACAGCCGCAGCGCGCCGGCACGGGTCAGGTGCCGTTGCGCGGGAACCGATTTCGCCCCGCCCAGCTGGTCGTAGAGGAAGATCCCGGCGGCCACATATGGCCGCTCCCACCACCGGTTGGTCAGCGGATACAGAAACGGCAGCGGCTTGACCAGGTGCGGCGCCAGCGTGGTCAGCGACAGCTCGCGCTCGTGCAGCGCCTCGCGCACCAGGCCGAACTCCAGCTGTTCGAGGTAGCGCAGCCCGCCGTGGAACATCTTCGAACTTCGGCTCGACGTTCCGGCGGCGAAGTCGCGGGCCTCGACTAGTGCCACCTTCAGGCCCCGGGTGGCGGCGTCCAGGGCGCAGCCGGTGCCGACTACGCCCCCGCCGATGACCACCACGTCGAACTGCTCGTCGCCGAGCCGTTCCCAGGCTTGTGCTCGTTGGTCAGGTCCCAGCGTGCTCACGAGTGCCAGGCTACGTGGCCGCCGGCCCCGCACGGGTGCGACACCGGCTTCACCTTCGGCGGCGCGCCGCAGACGCCGGGACGCTCAGTCCAGATCGTCGTGGGTCATCAGCCGGCGGGCGGCCTCGGTGAGCGACCCCGACAGCGACGGGTACACCGCCAGCGTCTGCGCCAGGTCGGCCACCGTGATCCGGTTCTGCACCGCCAGCGCGATCGGCAGGATCAGCTCGGAGGCGATGGGCGCCACCACCACCCCGCCGATCACCACCCCGGTGGCCGGCCGGCAGAACAGCTTGAGGAAGCCGTGCCGCATCCGGCTCATCTTGGCCCGGGCGTTGGTCTGCAACGGCAGCATGACGGTGCGGGCGGGCACCGTGCCGTCGTCGATCTGCGACTGCGGCACCCCCACCGCGGCGATCTCGGGCCGGGTGAACACCGCCGCGGCCACCGTGCGCAGCCGGATCGGGGCGACCGCGTCACCGAGCGCGTGATACATCGCGATCCGGCCCTGCATGGCCGCGACCGACGCCAGCGGCAGCAACCCGGTGCAGTCACCGGCGGCGTAGATCCCGGGCACCTTGGTCCGCGACACCCGGTCCACGGCGATGTGCCCTCCGCGCTCCAACTCAACGCCGACCCGCTCCAGGCCCAGCCCGGCGGTGTTGGGCACCGACCCGACCGTCATCAGCGCGTGGCTGCCGATGACGGTGCGACCGTCGGTCATGGTGACCAGCACCCCGTCCGGCGTGCGGGTCACCGAGGCGGCCCGGGCGTTTTTGACCAGCGTGACGCCGCGTTCGGCGAACGAGCGCTCCAGCACTCGCGCCGCGTCGGGGTCCTCGTGCGGCAGCACCCGGTCGCGGCTGGCCACCACCGTCACGTGCACGCCGAGCTCGGTGTAAGCGTTGACGAACTCAGCGCCGGTCACCCCCGAGCCCACCACCACCAGATGCTCGGGCAGCGTGTGCAGGTCGTAGAGCTGGCGCCAGGTCAGGATCCGCTCGCCGTCGGGCTCGGCGCTGGGCAGCGTGCGGGGGCTGGCGCCGGTGGCGATCAGCACCACGTCGGCGTCGAGCACGCGTTGGCCGCCGCCGTGCTCGGCGACCTGAATGCGGTGGTGCGCCAGGCCCGGTTCGGGGTCGATCAGCTCCCCGCGACCGTCGATGACGTCGACGCCGGTGTTGACCAGCTGCGTCCGGATGTCGGCGGACTGCGCCGCGGCCAGCGACATGACCCGCTGGTGGATCTGGTCCAGTTCGATCTCGGCGTCGGTGAAGTGGATGTCGAACCCCAACCGCGGGGCCCGACGCAGCTCGGTGCGCACCCCGGACGAGGCGATGAAGGTCTTGGACGGCACGCAGTCCCACAACACGCAGGCGCCGCCGACGCCGTCGGAGTCGACCACGGTGACCGTCACCGCATCCGGGCCCTTGGCCGCCGCGACCAGTGCGGCCTCGTAGCCGGCCGGGCCGCCGCCGAGGATCACGATGCGCGTGGAGGCAGAAGTCACAGCGACTAACCTATCCGGCACGCGACGTTTAAGCTTTCTGCCGTGCCGCTTTACGCCGCCTACGGCTCCAACATGCATCCCGAGCAGATGCTGCAGCGTGCACCGCACTCGCCGATGACGGGCACCGGCTGGATACACGGCTGGCGGCTGACGTTCGCCGGGGAGGACATCGGCTGGGAGGGCGCGCTGGCGACCGTCGTGGAGGACCCGGAGTCCAGCGTGTTCGTCGTCCTCTACGACGTGACCCCCGAAGACGAGAAGAACATGGACCGCTGGGAGGGCTCGGACTTCGGCATCCACAAGAAGATTCGCTGCCGGGTCGACCGGGTGGACGGGTTCTCCACCGACACCGCTCCCGAGCCGGTGCTGGCCTGGCTGTACGTGGTGGACGCCTGGGAGCGCGGACTGCCGTCGGCGCGCTATCTGGGTGTGGTCGCCGAGGCAGCCCAGATCGCCGGTGCGCCAGAAGATTACGTGCGCAACCTACAGACCCGCCCGGCCCGCAACATCGGCCCCGGAAGCTAGCCCGCCCCGGCCTGGTCGACGATGCCGGCCATCACCCGCACCCCGATGGCCAGCGCCCGTTCGTCGAGGTCGAACGTCGGCTGATGCAGGTCCAGCTGCGGCCCGGCGCCCGGCCATACCCCCAGCCGGGCCATCGCGCCGGGCACCTGCTCCAGGTACCAGGAGAAGTCCTCGCCGCCGCCGGACTGCCGGGTGTCGGCCAGCACGTGCGGGCCGACCGCCTCGATGGCGTGGGTCAGCATCCGCGTCGACACCGCCTCGTTGACCACCGGCGGCACCCCGCGGTGGTAGTACAGCGTGTGCTCGATGTTCAGCGGCTCCAACAGCGACGCCACCGCGTCCTCGACGATGCCCTGCATCGCCACCCAGGTGTCGCGGCTGGCGGTGCGCACCGTGCCGGCCAGCCGGCCGGCCTGCGGGATCGCGTTGGCGGCCGCCCCGGAGTTGACCGCCCCCCACACCATCACCGTGGAGTTGCGCGGGTCGATGCGCCGCGACAGCACGGCCGGCAGCCCGGTGATCAGCGTGCCCAGCCCGTAGACCAGGTCGGCGGTCAGGTGCGGCCGCGAGGTGTGCCCGCCGGGGCCGCTGACGGTGATCTCGATGGTGTCGGCCGCCGACGTGATCGGCCCCGGGATGGTGGCCACCCGGCCGACCTGCAGGCGCGGATCGCAGTGCAGCGCGAAGATCCGGTCCACCCCGGTCAGCACCCCGGCGGCGATCGCGTCGATCGCCCCGCCGGGCATCAGCTCCTCGGCGGCCTGGAACACCAGCCGCACCCCGACCGGCAGCCCGGCGGCCCGGTCGGCTTCAGCCAGCGCCAGCGCGGCACCCAGCAGGATCGCGGTGTGCGCATCGTGACCGCAGGCGTGGGTCACCCCCGGCACCAGCGACGAGTACGGCGCCCCGGTCTGCTCGGTCATCGGCAGCGCGTCGATGTCGGCCCGCAACGCGATACGAGGCCCGTCTTCCGGACCGAAGTCGCAGGTCAGCCCGGTTCCGGTGGGCAGCACCTTCGGGTTCAGCCCGGCGCCGGCCAACCGCTCGCCGATGAACTGGGTGGTGGCGAACTCCTGACGGCTCAGCTCCGGGTGGCGGTGCAGATGCCGCCGCCAGGCCACCAGCTCATCGGCGTTGGCGGCCAGCCAGGCCTGCGCGGCCTGCGACGCGGGAGCTGGAGGCATTCACGCAGTATCCCACCGCTGCTCGCGGCTAAGATCAGCGGCTGTGACGGTTCCGCTGGCGACCCAGGCGGCGGCGGTCGTGGCCCGACGCACCGGCGTCGACACGCACGACGTGGCGATCGTGCTCGGTTCGGGGTGGGCGCCCGCGGTGGCGGCCCTGGGCGAGCCGACCGCAACGCTGCCGATGGCCGACCTGCCCGGGTTCAGCTCGCCCACCGCGGCGGGCCACACCGGCGAGCTGGTGTCGATACCGATCGGCAGCCACCGGGTGCTGGTGCTGGTGGGCCGGATCCACGCCTACGAGGGCCATCCGCTGGCCGACGTCGTCCACCCGGTGCGCACGGCCGTCGCGGCCGGGGCCAACACCGTGGTGCTGACCAACGCGGCCGGCGGCCTGCGCGAATACTTCGAGGTCGGCCAGCCGGTGCTGATCAGCGATCACCTGAACATGACCGGACGCTCGCCGCTTCAGGGCGCCCACTTCGTCGACATGGTCGACGCCTACACCCCGTCGCTGCGCGCACTGGCCAGCCAGGTCGACCCGACGCTGGCCGAGGGCGTCTATGCGGGAGTGTCCGGCCCGCAGTACGAGACCCCGGCCGAGATCCGGATGCTGCGCACACTGGGTGCCGACCTGGTGGGCATGTCGACGGTGCACGAGGCGATCGCCGCCCGGGCGGCGGGCGCGCAGCTGCTGGGGTTGTCGTTGGTGACGAACCTGGCGGCCGGGATCACCGGCGAGCCGCTCAGCCACGCCGAGGTGCTGGCCGCGGGCCGGGAGTCGGCGGCCCGGATGGGTGCACTGCTCGCCGACGTCGTCAAGCGCCTGTGAATCCCCGCGACTGGATCGCCCACGACCCGGACCCGGTGACGGCCGCCGAGGTGGCCGGCTGGGACGAAGACGTGGTGGCCGCCCGGTTCGCGGCGCCGCTGCGGTTCGGCACCGCGGGGCTGCGCGGGCCGGTGCGCGGCGGCCCGGATGCGATGAACCTCGCCGTGGTGCTGCGCGCCAGCTGGGCGGTGGCCCAGGTCCTCATCGCTCACCGGCGCGCGGGTGCGACGGTGGTGGTCGGGCGCGATGCCCGCCACGGCTCGGAGACCTTCGCGGCTGCTACCGCCGAAGTGCTTGCCGCAGCCGGTTTTTCGGTACTGCTCCTGCCCTATCCGCTGCCGACGCCGGTGGTGGCGTTCGCGGTGCGACAGACCGGTGCCGCGGCCGGCATCCAGATCACCGCCTCGCACAACCCGGCCGGAGACAACGGCTACAAGGTGTACTTCGACGGCGGGGTGCAGATCGTCACGCCGGTCGACACCGAGATCGAGGCCGCGATGGCCGCCGCTCCCCCGGCCGACACCATTGCCCGCCGGCCGGTTGCGCCCGACGGCGGCGATCTGGTGTCGCGCTACATCACCCGCGCCGCCATGGTGCGCCGCCACCGCGGCGGGGTGCGGGTGGCGCTGACCCCGTTGCACGGGGTGGGCGGAGCGCTGGCCGTCACGGTGTTGCGCGCCGCCGGGTTCTCCGACATCCATACCGTGGCAAGCCAATTCGAACCAGACCCGGATTTCCCGACGGTGGCGTTCCCCAATCCGGAGGAACCCGGCGCCGCCGACGCGCTGCTGGAGCTGGCCGCCGACGTCGGGGCCGACATCGCGATCGCCCTGGACCCCGACGCCGACCGGTGCGCGGTCGGTATCGCCGGGCCGCACGGCTGGCGGATGCTGACGGGAAACGAAACCGGTTGGCTGCTCGGCGATTACCTGCTGTCGCGGCTTTCGGTGGAGCAGGCGGCGAGTGCGGTGGTCGCCAGTTCGGTGGTGTCGTCGCGGATGCTGGCCGGCGTCGCGGCCCGCTACGGCGCCCGCCACGTCGAGACGCTGACCGGGTTCAAGTGGCTGGCACGCGCCGATACCGGCCTGCCCGGCGCCACGCTGGTCTACGCCTACGAGGAGGCGATCGGCTACTGCGTCGACCCGGATGCGGTGCGCGACAAGGACGGCATCAGCACCGCGGTGCTGGCCTGCGACCTGGTGGCCGCGCTGCGCGATCGGGGCTCCTCGGTGACGGCAGCGCTCGACGAGTTGGCCCGCCGGCACGGCGTGCACGTCACCGACGCGGTGTCGCGCCGGGTCGCCGACCTCGCCGAGGCTGAGTCGGTGATGACCCGGCTGCGCGACGATCCGCCGCGGGAGCTGGCCGGATTCACCGTGACCGCAACCGATCTGCTGTACCGGCCGGGGCCCACGACCGACGCGTGCGAGTTCAGCGGCGAACGCGACGGCACCTCGCTGCGGGTGGTGGTGCGACCGTCGGGCACCGAGCCGAAGCTCAAGTGCTACCTGGAGGTGGCGCGGACGCCGTCGGATGACGTGGCCGCCGACCGCGCGTTGGCGACGCAGCTGTGCGCGGCCGTCGCCGATGAGGTCCGCGGCTGGTAGCTCAGCGCGGCCCGAACTGCCGGTCGCCGGCGTCGCCGAGTCCGGGCACGATGAAGGCGTCGTCGTTGAGCCCGTCGTCGACCGCGGCGACGAGAAGCCGTGCGGGCGCCGCGGATTTCCGCAGCGCCGCAACACCTTCCGGTGCGGCCACCGCGCACAGCACGGTGATGTCGGTTGCGCCGCGCTCGGTCAGCAGCTCCAGGGTGTGCACCAGTGAGCCGCCGGTGGCCAGCATCGGGTCGAGCACCATCACCGGTCGGTCGCTCAGGTCCGCCGGCAGCGACGCCAGGTATGGCACCGGACGGTGGGTGGCCTCGTCGCGCACCACGCCGACGAACCCGACCTCGGCTCGCGGGATCAGCGCGTGCGCGGCGTCGACCATGCCCAGCCCGGCGCGCAGCACCGGCACCAGCAGCGGCGGCCGGGCCAGCCGCGCCCCGACGGCGTCGGCCAGCGGGGTGCGCACGGCGATCTGCTCGCGGGGGGCGTCGCGGGTGGCCTCGTAGACCAGCATCCAGGTCAGGTCGCGCAGCGCCGACCGGAACGCCGCGTTGTCGCTGCGCTGGTCGCGCAGTGTGGTCAGCCGCGCCGCGGCCAGCGGGTGATCGATGACGCGGACGTCCACGGACTATGACCCTACGGGTCAGATGTCCAGATCGTTGACGATGCTGAAGCCCATCCCGAGCAGGTCCAGCAGCGGCTGCGCCGAGATCAGCGGCGCCCCGTTGAAGACGGCGTCGGGACCGAGCACGTCGAGCAGGTTCCACTGGGCGGCCAGGTCCTGCCATTCGGTGAGCAGCAGCTGGTCCAGCTCGATCGTGGCGCGGTAGCCGGCCAGCAGCGAGTCCACGAACGAGTCCGACAGCGGGTCCTGCCCGGCGAGGCCCAGCAGGTTGTTGACGGTGTTGGTCAGGCTCTGCGCACCGGCGTATTGCAGGCCGGCCAGCATCTGCAGCGGGTCCATCCGCAGCAGGAACCCGGCGGCACCGGTGTCCTCGGACAGCTGCCCGGTCGCGGTGACCGCCCAGGCCCCGGCCGCGCCGATCGGGTCGACACCGTCCACGGTGATGCCGGCGTCCGGGGCGCCGGGGTTGCCGTAGGACCAGTCGATGAGGACCTTCAGCACCGGCGCCAGCGCGTCACCGAGCAGCTTGCCGTACTCGCCGCCCGCGTAGAGCGGCCCGAGGATCGGCAGCTGCTCGGGCAGCATGAAGAAAGCGGTGTTGCCGATCGAACCGAGGTCGATGGCGTTGGCGAGGTTGTCGTCGAAGTAGGCGCCGTGCACCGCCGGGATACCCATCACCGCGTTGATGACCGCCAGCAGGTTGGTCGGATCCTGCGGGAAGGCCGCCCAGCCGTCGTACTCGGTGCTGTAGATGGCGGTCGCGAACGGTTCGGTGGGGGTCGATTCGATGCCCATCGGGATGTTGACGAACGGAATGTGCTGCATGGCGCCGTCGAAGCCGTCGGGCATGTGCAGCCGGGTCAGAATGCCGCCGATCGGGCTGTTGGGGTCGCCGATCATCACGAAGTTGACGTTGTCCGGGTCGTAGGCGCCGCCCGGTGCGTCGGCGAGCAGGCTGTGCATCGCCATGGTGGTCACCACGGCGCTCTGCGAGTAGCCGAAGACCGTGACGTGGTCGCCGGCCTCCAGCTGCGGGCGGATCGCCGCCTCCAGGTTGGCAGCGCCCTGCGTCAGCGACTCGCCGAAGTTGAGCTGCGGCACCGGCAGCGGCTGGCAGACGAACGGGCAGAACTGGTTGGGGGTGGTCAA
>CAYNJD010000130.1:0-8666 GCA_964397355.1 uncultured Mycobacterium sp.
CGACACCCCGCCGACCTGCGCGGCCACCGACACCGCGTAGGCGGGGACGCCGTACATGAAGTTGACGGTCCCGTCGATCGGGTCGACCACCCAGGTGACGGCTCCCGGTTCGCCGCCGGAGACGTCGCCGGTCCCGCCGCCTTCCTCCCCCAGCACCGCGTCGCCGGGCCGCAGCTGCGTCAGCCGGTCCCGGATCACGCGTTCGGTCTCGGTGTCGACCACCGTCACCGGATCGGTCGGGCTGCTTTTGGTCTGGATGAGATCGCCGGCCGACTCGGACACCTGCGCGCCGAACACCTCGGTGCGGCGGCGCCGCACGAACGCCGCCGCCTCCGCCACCAGCGTCTGCGCGGTGAACCGCAACTGTTCGGGGTCACTGGAAGTCGCCATCTGCCCATAGCAACACATCTGGCGTCGTCATCGCACCTTCGGCGACGCGGCGGGGCTGTGGCGCCTAGCTCCCGAGCCGGCGAAACCCGCTGCGATGGAAGACGATCGGGGTGATCTCCGGATCAACGGTCACGTCCCAGACCCGCAGCACCACAATGGTGTGGTCACCAGCGGGAACCAGTTGTTCGACCGCGCTGCCCAGCCACACGCCGGTGCCCTTGATGAACACCGCACCTTCGTTGGTCACCGTCTCCAGCCCGGCGAACCGATCCCCGGTCTTGGCGGCCAGGGTGCGTGCCGCCATGTCGTGGGCCTCGCCGAGCACGCTGATGCCCAACCGCGGCGAGTCCTTGAGCTTCGGCCACGTCGTCGAGGTGTTCTGCACACAGAACGACACCAGCGGCGGATCCAGCGAAACCGGCACGAAGGTACTGGCCGCCAGGCCGACCCGGACGCCGTCGACCTCGGCGGCCACCGCCACCACTCCGGACGGGAAATGCCCGAAGGCCTCACGTAGTGATGACGGGGTCAGGTCGGTCATAGCACTCACGTCGGGATTCACCGGGAACTCATTCACCTCAGTCGGATCTGGCTCGGTCAAGAACCCTACCCGCCGCGCCCCGGGACCGCCCGGGCGGCTGTGACTCGCGACTCAACCAGGGTGAGACCAACTGGTTGGTTACTTAGCTATGACGATGTAGCTCACACTGGCTTGCGTTGCGGCTCTCAGAAGGTATATTTCAGGACACGTTACTGGTGGGTAACTTAAGCCTGAGTACCCAACCACAGGTGGCATTCCATGAGGAGGAAGCAGTGAGCCACTACAAGAGCAATGTCCGTGACCAGGTATTCAACCTGTTCGAGGTGTTCGGCCTGGACCAGGTCTTCGGCCAGGGCGACTACACCGACCTGGACGTCGACACCGCTGCGGAGATGCTCGGCGAGATGGTCCGCCTGGCGGAGGGCCCGATTGCTGACTCGTTCGTCGAGGGTGACCGCAACCCGCCGGTGTTCGACCCGGCCACGCACTCGGTGACCCTGCCCGAGTCCTTCAAGAAGTCGGTGCGCGCCACCCTGGAGGCCGGCTGGGACAAGGTCGGCATCGCCGAGGAGCTCGGCGGCATGCCGATGCCCAAGGCGCTGATGTGGGCGCTGCACGAGCACATCCTCGGCGCCAACCCGGCGGTGTGGATGTACGCCGGCGGCGCCGGGTTCGCCAACATCTTCTTCCACGTCGCCACCGAGGAGCAGAAGAAGTGGGCCGTGATCGCCGCCGAGCGCGGCTGGGGCTCCACGATGGTGCTCACCGAGCCGGACGCCGGCTCGGACGTGGGCGCCGGGCGCACCAAGGCCGTGCAGCAGGACGACGGCTCCTGGCACATCGACGGCGTGAAGCGGTTCATCACCTCGGCTGACTCCGACGACCTGTTCGAGAACATCTTCCACCTGGTGCTGGCCCGCCCCGAGGGCGCCAAGCCCGGCACCAAGGGCCTGTCGCTGTTCTTCGTGCCGAAGTTCCTGTTCGATTTCGAGACCGGCGAGCTCGGTGAGCGCAACGGCGTGTTCGTCACCAATGTCGAGCACAAGATGGGCCTGAAGGTCTCGGCCACCTGTGAGCTCACCTTCGGCCAGCACGGCGTGCCGGCCAAGGGCTGGCTGGTCGGCGAGGTGCACAACGGCATCGCCCAGATGTTCGACGTCATCGAGCAGGCCCGGATGATGGTGGGCACCAAGGCCATCGCCACGCTGTCCACCGGCTACCTCAACGCGCTGGAGTACGCCAAGGAGCGGGTGCAGGGCGCCGACCTGACCCAGATGACCGACAAGACCGCGCCGCGGGTGACGATCACCCACCACCCGGACGTGCGCCGGTCGCTGATGACCCAGAAGGCCTATGCCGAGGGCCTGCGGGCGCTGTACCTCTACACCAGCACCTACCAGGACGCCGCGGTGGCCGAGGCGCTGCACGGGGTGGACGCCGAGCTGGCGGTCAAGGTCAACGACCTGATGCTGCCGATCGTCAAGGGTGTCGGCTCCGAGCAGGCCTACGCCAAGCTGACCGAGAGCCTGCAGACCCTGGGCGGCTCGGGCTTCCTGCAGGACTACCCGATCGAGCAGTACATCCGCGACGCCAAGATCGACTCGCTGTATGAGGGCACCACCGCGATCCAGGCGCAGGACTTCTTCTTCCGCAAGATCATCCGCGACAAGGGCGCCGCGCTGGGCCACGTCGCCGGCGAGATCGAGGCGTTCGTCAAGAACGAGTCCGGCAACGGCCGGCTGAAGGCCGAGCGGGAGCTGCTGGCCACCGCACTGGCCGACGTGCAGGGCATGGCGGCGACGCTGACCGGCTACCTGATGGCCGCGCAGGAGGACATCTCCAGCATCTACAAGGTGGGGCTGGGTTCGGTGCGTTTCCTGATGAGCGTCGGTGACCTGATGATCGGCTGGCTGCTGGCGCGGCAGGCCGCGGTGGCCGTCGAGAAGCTCGATGCCGGCGCCGAGGGTGCCGACCGGGCCTTCTACGAGGGCAAGATCGCGGTGGCGTCGTTCTTCGCCAAGAACTTCCTGCCGCTGCTGACCAGCACCCGCTCGATCATCGACAACATCGACAACGAGATCATGGAGCTCGACGAAGCGGCGTTCTAGACCGCGACAGCACAGACCGCGCAGGCCTCCGGGGCGATCCTCCGGAGGCCTGTTGCTGTGTTCGCCGGCGATCATGCGTGTGTCCTGATTCGTGGGATATATGGCATAGACGCCATGGCACCGGCCGGTCGACACTGATGACGTGAGACGCAGCGTCATCGTCATCGGCTTCCCGGGAATCCAGGCCCTGGACGTCGTCGGGCCGTCGGAGGTGTTCTCCTCGGCGTCACTGAAGCTGCTCGGCGACGGGCGTGACGGGGAGGGCTACGACGTCACCGTGGCCAGTGCCGGCGGCCGGCAGGTCACCACCGGCAGCGGCCTGGCGATAGCGCCCACCCCGCTGCCGGACCCCACCGCGGGCGCCGACACCGTGGTGCTGCCCGGCGGCGCCGGGGTGCATCCCGCGCGGGCCGACGCCGAACTCGTCGAGTGGATCCGTGTCGCCGCCGCGCACAGCCGACGGGTCATCAGCGTGTGCACCGGCGCGTTCCTGGCCGCGCAGGCCGGTCTGCTCGACGGCTGCCGTGCCACCACCCACTGGGCGTTCGCCGACGCGCTGGCGCGCGAATTCCCGGCGATCACCGTCGATCCCGAACCGATCTTCGTGCGCAGTTCCCCGACGGTGTGGACCGCGGCCGGTGTCACCGCCGGCATCGACCTGGCGTTGTCGCTGGTCGAGGACGACTACGGCACCGAGACCGCACAGGCGGTGGCCCGCTGGCTGGTGCTGTACCTGCGCCGGCCCGGCGGGCAGACCCAGTTCGCCGCGCCGACCTGGCTGCCCCGGGCCCGCCGGACCCCGATCCGCGACGTGCAGGATGCCGTGGACAGCGAGCCGGGCGCTGCGCATCGCATCATCGACCTGGCCGCCCGCGCGGCGATGAGCCCACGGCATTTCACCCGGGTCTTCACCGATGAGGTGGGTGTCGCGCCCGGCGCCTACGTGGAGCGGGTCCGCACCGAGGCCGCGCGCCGCCAGCTCGAAGAGACCGACGACACCGTGGTCGCGATCGCCGCCCGATGCGGCTTCGGCACCGCGGAGACCTTGCGCCGCACCTTCATCCGACGGCTCGGGGTGCCGCCCGACCACTACCGCAAGACCTTCTCCTGAAAGGAATCGACATGCAGATCGCGATTGTGCTCTATCCCGGTTTCACCGCGCTGGACTTCATCGGCCCCTACGAGGTGCTGCGCAACCTGCCCGACGCCGCGGTGCGGTTCGTCTGGCACGAGCCGGGCCCGATCACCGCCGACTCCGGCGTGCTGACTATCGGTGCCACCCACTCGCTGGCCGAAACACCGGCGCCGGACGTGGTTCTGGTGCCGGGCGGGCCGGGGTGCGTGGCCGCCGCCCGGGACAACGTCCTGCTGGATTGGCTGCGCCTGGCTCACCAGACCGCCACCTGGACCACCTCGGTGTGCACCGGTTCGGTGGTGCTGGCCGCCACGGGCCTGCTGGAAGGAAAGCAAGCTACGTCGCACTGGTCGGCACTGAGTGCCCTGAAGGCCCTCGGGGTGACGCCGGTGAGCGACGAACGCATCGTGCGGCAAGGCGACATCGTCACCGCCGCGGGCGTGTCCGCCGGAATCGACCTGTCGCTGTGGCTGGCGGCGCAGATCGCCGGCGAGGCGCGCGCCGAGGCGATTCAGCTGCTGATCGAATACGACCCGCAGCCGCCGTGCGACTCCGGTCACGTGTCCAAGGCGTCGGCGAAGACCAGGGCGGCGGCCACGGCGTTGCTGGCCAGGGATATGGCGAAGCCGGCCGCGATGAAGGCCACCGCGCTGCTGCTGTGGGACGCCGCGATCGGCGCGGCGCGGCGGCGAGCCGGGTAGAAGTTGGCCGCCGCTGGATCCCCTCAGTCCAGCGGCGGGCCAACATCGTTGACTCCGCGGTGCCGCCGGGGGCCGCCGGTCACGCGGAGCCAACCGTTCTAACGGCTACCCGGCGGTGATCCGGGGTAAACCTGCACGCGCCGCGCCCGGATCCGCGTCAGCCCTCCAGGATGGCGGCCACGCCCTGCCCGCCGGCGGCGCAGATCGAGATCAGTGCCCGCACCGGCTTGTTCTTCGCGGCCCCCTTCTTGTCCGCCTTGGCCTCGGCGATCTGCTTGGCCGCCTGCGCCACGATCCGCCCGCCGGTGGCCGCGAACGGGTGCCCGGCGGCCAGCGACGAGCCGTTGACGTTGAGCTTGGAGCGGTCGATGGCGCCCAGCGCGGCGTCCAGCCCCAGCCGCTCCTTGCAGTACTCCTGCGACTCCCACGCCGCCAGGTGACACAGCACCGTCGAGGCGAACGCCTCGTGGATCTCGTAGAAATCGAAATCCTGCAGGCTCAGCCCGTTGCGGGCCAGCAGCCGCGGCACCGCGTAGGTCGGGGCCATCAGCAGCCCGTCGGGGCCGTTGACGTAGTCGACCGCGGCCGTCTCGGAGTCGACGAAGTAGGCCAGCGGGGTCAGCTTGTGCGCGGCCGCCCACTCCTCGCTGGCCAGCAGCGCCACCGACGCGCCGTCGGTGAGCGGCGTGGAGTTGCCCGCGGTCATGGTGGCGTCGCCGGCCTTGGCGCCGAACACCGGCCGCAGCGTGGCCAGCTTCTCCGCGCTGGACTCCGGCCGCAGGTTGTTGTCGCGGTAGAGGCCCTGAAACGGGGTGATCAGGTCATCGAAGAAGCCGCGGTCGTAGGCGGCGGCCATGTTGCGGTGGCTGGCGGCGGCCAGCTGGTCCTGGTCGACGCGCTTGATGCCCATCTGCTTGGTGGTGATCGCCTGGTGCTCGCCCATCGACAGCCCGGTGCGGGCTTCCTTGTTGGCCGGGATCTCCACGCCCAGGGTGGCGGGCAGCTTGCCGACCAGCTTGAGGCGCGCCAGATTCGACTTGGCCCGGCGCAACGCCAGCAGCGTGCGGCGCAGTTCGTTGCCGACTTCCAGCGGCGCGTCGGAGGTGGTGTCCACCCCGCCGGCGGCGGCCACCTCGTAGCGCCCGGCGGCGATGCCGTCGGCGGCGCAGATCGCCGCCTGCAGCCCGGTGCCGCAGGCCTGCTGCAGGTCGAAAGCGGGGGTGTAGGGCGACAGCGCCGAGCCGAGCACGCACTCGCGGATCAGGTTGAAGTCACGGCTGTGCTTGAGCACCGCGCCGCCGATCACCGCGTCCAGCTTCTCCCCGGCCAGCCCGAACCGGTCGATGAGGCCACCCAGTGCCGCGGTGAACATGTCCTGATTGGACGCGTTGGCGTAGGCGCCGTCGGAACGCGCGAACGGGATGCGGTTGCCGCCCAGCACGGCGACGCGACGTCGCGCGCCGTCGCCGGCGGGTGTCTTGGCGGGCTTAGCAGCAGGTCCAGATGCCACGATCTCTCCGTCTGGTGGTGGGGTGCCCCGCATTGCCGGGGGCCGTTTGGCTGATACTACCCAGTATTCTTACTCTGGAGTAAGTTCGTTGTCGACACCTAGCCTGTACCAGGAACGTCCCCACACGGAAGGCAATCCAGTGGCCCCCAAGCTTCCCTCGGACCTGTTGTCCCAGATCATGAACTCCGGCCCCGGCTCGTTCGTGGCCAAGCAACTCGGCGTTCCGCAAGCCGAGACGCTGCGCCGCTACCGGGTCGGAGAGCCTCCGCTGGCCGGCCCGCTGCTGATCGGCGGTGATGGCCGGGTGGCCGAGCCGATGCGCACCGCACTGGCCGGTGACTACGAGGTGGTCGGCGACAACCTGGGCGGGAAGTGGGCCGACAGGTTCGGCGGGCTGGTCTTCGACGCCACCGGGATCACCGCACCGTCCGGGCTGACCGCGCTGCACGAGTTCTTCACCCCGCTGCTGCGCAACGTCGGAGCCTGCGGGCGGCTGGTGGTCGTCGGCACCACCCCGGACGCCACCGGCAGCGTCGACGAGCGGATCGCCCAACGCGCGCTGGAGGGCTTCACCCGCTCGCTGGGCAAGGAGCTGCAGCGCGGCGCCACCATCCAGCTGGTGTACCTGTCGCCGGATGCCAATCCCGGTGCCACCGGACTGGAATCCACGCTGCGGTTCATCCTGTCGGGCCGCTCGGCCTACGTCGACGGGCAGGTGTTCTACGTCGGCGCCGACGACGCCACCGCGCCCGCCGACTGGGACCGGCCGCTGGACGGCAAGGTCGCGATCATCACCGGCGCCGCGCGCGGTATCGGGGCCACCATCGCCGAGGTGTTCGCCCGCGACGGCGCCAAGGTGGTGGCGATCGACGTTCCGGGCGCCGCCGAGGCGCTGGAGAAGACGGCCGGCCGGGTGGACGGCACCGCCCTGGCCCTGGACGTCACCGCCGACGACGCGGTCGAGCAGATCACCGCGCACCTCAAAGAGCACCACGGCGGCAAGGCCGACATCCTGGTCAACAACGCCGGCATCACCCGCGACAAGCTGCTGGCCAACATGGACGACGCCCGGTGGAACGCGGTGCTGGCCGTCAACCTGCTTGCACCGCAACGGCTTACCGAGGGACTGGTGGCCAACGGCTCCCTTGGCGAGGGCGGCCGGGTGATCGGGCTGTCGTCGATGGCCGGGATCGCCGGCAACCGCGGCCAGACCAACTATGCGGCCACCAAGGCCGGCATGATCGGGCTCACCGACGCGCTGGCGCCGGTGCTGGCGAAAAAGGGCATCACGATCAACGCCGTCGCCCCCGGCTTCATCGAGACCGAGATGACGGCCGCGATCCCGCTGGCCACCCGCGAGGTCGGCCGCCGGCTCAACTCGCTGTTCCAGGGCGGCCAGCCCGTCGACGTCGCCGAGCTGATCGGCTACTTCGCCAGCCCGGCGTCGAACGCGGTGACCGGCAACACCATTCGGGTCTGCGGCCAGGCGATGTTGGGAGCTTAGTCCGATGAACCAACCGAGTGGATGGAAGAACATGCTGCGCGCGGTGGCCGGGGCGCTGCCGTTCGTGCCCCGTGCCGGCACCCTGCCGGACCGCACCCTGCGGGTCGACGAACTGGCCATCGACCCCGAGCACGTCGCGGAGTACGCCGCGGTGACCGGCCTGCGCTACGGCGACCACGTGCCGCTGACGTATCCGTTCGCGCTGACGTTCCCAACGGTGATGGAGCTGGCGACCGGATTCGACTTCCCTTTCGCCGCAATGGGATCGGTGCACACCGAGAACCGCATCGTCCAGCACCGGCCGATCGCGGTCACCGACACCGTCAACGTGGCCGTGCACGCGGAGAACCTGCGCGAGCACCGCAAGGGCCTGCTGGTCGACATCGTCACCGACATCAACGTCGGCAATGCCCCGGCGTGGCATCAGGTGACGACCTTTTTGCACCAGCAGCGCACCAGCCTGTCGGATGAGCCGAAGCCGCCACCGGCCAAACAGCCCAAACTGGGGCCGCCCAACGCGGTGCTGCGGGTCACGCCGGGCCGGATCCGGCGCTACGCCTCGGCCGGTGGCGACCACAACCCGATCCACACCAGCTCGCTCGGCGCCAAGCTGTTCGGCTTCCCCACCGCGATCGCCCACGGAATGTTCTCCGCGGCAGCGGTGCTGGCCAACATCGAAGGCGAACTGCCGGAGGCGGTGGAGTATTCGGTGCGATTCGGCAAGCCGATGCTGCTGCCGGCCAGCCCGGGGCTCTATGTCGATCGGGTCGACGGCGG
>CAYNJD010000131.1:0-8662 GCA_964397355.1 uncultured Mycobacterium sp.
TACCGCGCACCGCGGCCGGCTGCCCGATGTCGTCGACCTCGCCGACGAACGCCAGGACGGGGCAGGTGATGTCGGTCAGCGTGACCAGTTGCCCGTTGATGGCGAAACCGCCGGTCATCATCCGGTTGTGCGCGATGAACTGCTTGAGCAGCTCCGAGATCGCCGGGCCCGACCAGGCGATCCAGCCCTCCGACTCCAGGAACCGCCGCTGCGCCTCCCGCGGCAGCAGCGCCTCCCGGTCGTGCAACTGGCGCAGGAAGTCCATCCGGGCCTTCGCGGTTTTGAGCGGGTCCATCATCTGGAAGCCGATGCGCGCCTGCCAACCGGAGATGTCGAGCCGGTTGAAGACGTGGTCGGCCATGAAGGCGGCCACCCCGGAGGCGATGTTGGGCGGCACCCCCATCGGCAGCGCGGCCAGGGTGTCCACCGGCGAGCCGAACGCGATGATGGACGCGATGCTCTTCGAGTGCCGGTAGGCCCCGGCCTGGTAGGCGAACATGCCGCCCTGGGAGTAGCCGGCCAGGTGCACGTCGCGCTCGGTGGTCTCGGCGACGGTGTCGATCGCCTGGCTGAGCGCCACGATGTGGTCGGCCAGGTTGCGGCGCATCCCGCCCTCGATCTCGTCGGGTGAGCCGAAGTCGATCACCCAGGGATCCACGCCCGCGGCATGCAGAATGCCGACCGCGCCGTCCTCGCGGGTGACGTCCCACATGTTCGCCGACATCATCATCGGGTGAATCAGCAGCACCGGCGGGCCGGGCTGCGGTTGGCCGGGGCGGTTGTCGGGCGGGAAGTAGCGCCGCAACTTGTACATCGGGACGCTCTCGACGATCTGGTACGGCGACGCCACGGTGCCGGTCTCCAGACCGCCCCAGCGCAGCACCTCCAGGCCGTTCTGCGCGGTGGCCATCAGCCACTCGACCGGCCGGGTGATGGCCGACAGGTTCAGATCCACGCTGCTCCCCTACGTCGCGTCTGATCGTCAATGACGTGCATATTCTGGCACATCAGCGTGGTCGGCCCGGCTCGTTCAGTCGCCGCCGACAACCAGGCAGTAGCGTTGCTGCAGTGGCACACCTGCTCGGAGCCGAGGCACTTCACCTGCGGTACCCCACCGGTGTGGTGCTCGACTCAGTCACGCTCGGGGTCAACGACGGCGCCCGGATCGGCATCGTGGGCCGCAACGGCGACGGCAAATCGTCGCTGCTGCGACTGCTCGCCGGCGCCGCGACGCCCGACTCCGGCCGGGTCACCCGCCGCACCGGCCTGCGGGTCGGATTGCTGGACCAGGCCGACACCCTCGACCCCGACCGCACCCTGGGCGCGACGCTGGTGGGCGACCAGGCCGACCACGAGTGGGCGTCGGACCCGCGGATCCGTGACGTGGTCGATGGATTGGTCTCCGACATCGCTTGGGACGCAGCCGTCTCCGAGCTGTCCGGCGGGCAGCGCCGACGGGCGCAGCTGGCCGCCCTGCTGATCGGCGAGTGGGACGTGATCTGCCTCGACGAGCCCACCAACCACCTCGACGTGGAGGGAATCACCTGGCTGGCCGGCCACCTGCAGCAGCGCTGGGCCCGCAACAGCGGCGGCCTGCTGGTGGTCACTCACGACCGCTGGTTCCTCGACGAGGTGGCCACCACCACCTGGGAGGTGCACGACCGGATCGTGGAACCCTTCCAGGGAGGCTACGCGGCCTACGTGCTGCAGCGGGTGGAGCGCGACCGGATGGCAGCGGCCAGCGAGGCCAAGCGGCAGAACGTGTTACGCAAGGAGCTGGCCTGGCTGCGCCGCGGTGCGCCGGCCCGCACCTCCAAGCCCAAGTTCCGCATCGAGGCCGCCAACGCGCTGATCGCCGACGTCCCGCCGCTGCGCAACGAGGTCGAGCTGGTGAAGCTGGCGACCGCGCGGCTGGGCAAGGATGTCATCGACCTGCTCGACGTCACTGTGTCCTTTGGGGCGTCCAAGGATGCCGTGCCGGTGCTACGCGACATCGAGTGGCGGATCGCCCCCGGTGAGCGCACCGGCATCGTCGGCGCCAACGGCGCCGGCAAGTCCACCCTGCTCGGCCTGGTCGCCGGCACGGTGACACCCGACAGCGGCCGGGTCAAGCGCGGCAAGACGGTCCGGCTGGGGATGCTCGATCAGCAGTCCGGGGAGTTGGCGTCGCTGGCCGGGGATCGGGTGGCCGACGTGCTGGGCCGGCTGCGCAGCGACTACCGGGTCGACGGCCGCGAGATGACACCGGCTCAGCTGCTGGAGCGGCTCGGGTTCGGGCGCGCGCAGCTGTCCGCGCGGGTCGGCGAGCTCTCCGGCGGGCAGCGGCGGCGGCTGCAGTTGATGCTCACGTTGTTGGCCGAGCCGAACGTGCTGGTGCTCGACGAGCCGACCAACGACGTCGACACCGACATGCTCACCGCCACCGAGGATCTGCTGGACTCCTGGCCGGGCACGCTGATCGTGGTCTCCCACGACCGGTACCTGCTGGAGCGGGTCACCGATCAGCAGTACGCGATCCTCGACGGCCGGCTGCGGCACCTGCCGGGCGGCGTCGACGAGTACCTGCGGCTGGCTTCGGCTTCGAGATCGAGATCGGGAACGGGATCGGGGTCGGGATCGGCGCCCGCACCGGCTGGACTGTCGGGGGCGGAGCTGCGCGCCGTGCAGAAGGAGATCACCGCGATCGACCGGCGCCTGGCCCGGCTGGCGGAGCAGATCGAGGCCAAGCATCACGAACTCGCCGCCCACGATCAATCCGACCATGTCGGTCTGGGGGCGTTGACGAAGGAGCTGCGCGACAGGGAAGCCGAGGTCAACGAGCTGGAGAGCCGCTGGCTGGAGCTCTCCGAGCAGGTCGAATAGCCGACACCATCAGAAACCGGCGGTATTCACCGCAGTTTGCTCCGTTATTTGATGGCAGATAGGGTCCCTCCGGTCACTGCACACCATCGTTAGGGAGCGACATGGTAGATCAAAAGCCGGTGCCGGGTAGACGTTTTCGTGGAATTTCTTCCACAATTGTTTCGTCCGGTGCCGCGGTGTTTGCGCTCGGCGCAGGTGCACTCTGGGGTGCGCCGACGGCCGACGCCGACTTCGACGATCTGCTGACCACGCTCTTGGACCCCGGCGACTGGGGCGCGGTGATCGATCCCGGCAACTGGGACGGGTTCAACTTCGACCCGTCCGGGGACGAGATTGCTCAGGCGCTGGCCGCGGCGGACACCACGAACGTGGCCGACACACCGCTGGCGCCCGGTGAGGTACCGCTGACCGTGCAGGGCGACGGGGCCGGCTATCCGGCCGTCGACATCTCCATCGGCGGCCAGGATCCGGTGTCCGTGCTCGTCGACACCGGAACCCACGGCCTGGTGATACCGATCTGGGATCTTCCGCTCAGCGACATTCTGGACGAACTGAAGAACTTCAGCCTCGAGGACATCATCGTTCTGCCGTTCCCGGGTTCGATCACGGTCGGACTCGCAGTACCCACCTCGGTCGACTTCGGCAACGGCATCGTCGCCGAGGACACCGTCGCCAACGCGACACTGTTCAGCTTCCCGTTCTCCCCCACCATCGGTCAGCCGGTCGAGGGCATCCTCGGAATCGGGCCCAACGCCGGCGGCGTGGGCGACACCCAGAACGTCACCGCTGACCTCCCCGGGGACTTCGGCAAGGGCGTGTTGCTCGACGAGCCCGGCGGCCGGCTGGTGTTCGGGTCGCAACCCGACTCCCTCGATGGATATTCGGTCGGCGCGACCTTGGACGGCGCACCGTTCCCGGGTGGATCGCCGTACTTCGGCGGCGTCACCGACACCTTCCCGGTCCAGATCGGCAGCGGTCCGGCCCAGGACATGCCGGTCGTCTTCGACTCGGGTGGCCTCGGTGGCTGGATCCCGGCGGAGAACTACGGCGACGGCACGTCGATGTTCGGCTCCGTCCCGGCCGGCACCTCGATCTCGGTCCTCGGTCCCGACGGTGCCCCACTGTATTCGGCCACGACATCCGGAGACGGCACCGGCGGCACGCTGATCATGCCCGCCTGGCTGCTGCAGCTGTTCGGGCTCGACGGGTATTTCAACACCGGCAACGGCGCATTCGTCAACACTCCGGTGTACATCTCCAACGCCGGCGAGGGCACCATGACCTTCTACACACCGACCAGCTAAGGCCGTTCGAAGTGCTGGTAGTCGATCGGTGACTTCCAGCTCCCGCCCCAGCGCCAGCCGGCGTCGGTGAACACCCGCACCGCCGGGTCGCCGGGGTGCAACAGTCCCGGCTCGATCCGGCGGCGGTCCAGATATACCGCGGCGTTCTTCGGCTCGAACGCGCCGTGATCGACCGACGGATTCAACAGCGGGTTCACGTCGATGGCCCGGCCGTAGGCGTGCTGCGCCCAGTTGCCCGAGCCCGGAATGCGACGGCAGTTGAACGCCGAGGTGTTGTTGTCGGCCATCGACCGTTCGTCGTCGCCGCCCGGGTAGTGCGCCGCCGGGCGCATCTTCTCGATCGGGTAGGCCAGCCGGTAGAGCTGGTCGAATATCGCGATGACCTGCGGGGCAAGCTCCTGGTGCACGATCAGCTCGCCGCGGTGCGGCCGGGCGTCGAAGCCGAGGTGGGTCAGCGTGACGCGCCGCAGTTGTGCCGGGGTGACCGGGCAGCCGGGGTGCCAGGTCGCGCCGAGTTCGTCGGCGGTGACGCCGGTGACGGTGGCGGGTTCGGGCCGGGCCGCTGTCGATGAGGGCGACGCCGGTTCCGGCGGGGGCGCGCCGGTGCATTGCGGCAGCAACCCGCAGACCGCGAGGGCCGTCAGCAGGCGCCACGCGCTCGGATTGGTTCGGCGGCCGTTGATCCGCTCACGCTAACCCAGCGCGGGTTCGGCCCCCGGGATTGAACTCCGCGAGGCGCGACTGTACGGTTCCTTAGGTAAGGCAAACCTAATTTCACGTAGGAGGAGTGCGGCACCGTGCAGAACCCACTCATCGCGAGCGCGCATGTCCGACGGGCACTTCCGTTAAAGGAGTCCTGCCACCGGCTGCGCGAACTCTATCCGCAGTGCCCGCGGGTCTACGACGTCGCGGTGTGGGGCGACGTCGATCGCCGGAACTGGTCGCCGATGACGTCGGTACTCACCCACGAGCGGTTGCGCACGATGCTGGCGGATACCTCGGCCAGGATGGATCGACGCGCCGCCACGCGCCTGCTTGCGGCCAGTCTCGCCCACGACATCGTGGGACGAATGGTCCCGCTGCTGGTCCTGGAGGGCCGGGCCTGGGACAACGGCATGGAGAACCTGTGGGTTCATATCGACCGCGACGACAACGTCGACTGGATCGCCGTCGAAGATCCGACGCTGCGGGTATTGCCCGACGACCTGTCGCAGCGCGGGTTTCGGACTTCGGAGGGCGACACGATCGGGTTGCCGAGTGAGGCGGCGCTGATCACCTGGGTCGCACACCGATCGCATCGCAGTCTGATGCCGCTGTTCGCCGGCCTGCACCGGATCAGCGACGGCGCCGTCTCCGTCGACGCCATGTGGCACAGCGTGGGATCGGCGATCATCGCCATCGCCGCCCAGCTGCCGGCGCCACTGCGTACCCGCGGCATGATCAATCGCCGAAGCCAAGCGCTGCTGGACGCGCTGGCCGGATTCGGCCTGCCGGTCCGGGGGCGGCCGCGGGCGACTGCTGCGTGGGAACAGTTCCGGCAGCACATGGTTAAGGCAGGCTGAACGCGGCTATCCGTCATGGTGTCCCTGAGCGAGTGGAGGACATCATGAAGATCAGTGGGATGACGAAGAAGGCCCTGGCAGCAATGGCCATGGCGGTGATCCCGGTGACCGTCGCACCGGCCGCGACAGCGGCCTACCCGATGGTCGGCAAACTGGGCAGCACGCTGCAGGCCACCGACACCGTCGGCCAGGTCGTGTACTCCTGGCGGGTCGCCGATCTCAAGCCCAGCAGCGACACCATGCCGGGATACCCGGTGGCGGGCAAGGTTTGGGAGTCCACCGCGACCGTGGCGGCGATCCGGGGTTCCGTGACACCGGCGATTTCGCAGTTCAATGCCGTTGCTCCGGATCGGGCGTCCTATCGGGTGCTGTGGCAGGTCGCGGCGCCGAAGGCCATCTCCGGCGCGACGATTCCGCAGGGCGCGCAGTCCAGCGGGAAGATCTACTTCGATGTGACCGGTGCGCCGCCGACCACGGTGACGATGAACAACGGCATGGAAGACCTGATGGTCTGGGGGCCCTAGCCGCCCTCGCAGCTCAGCCGTTGACCCATTGCCGCTGCCGCGCGGCGCGTTCGGTGAGCCCGGCCAGCTGATCGGCGACGCGCGCCGGTGCGGTGCCGCCGCGGGCGTCGCGTGAAGCCACCGAGCCGTCGACGGTCAGCACCTCACGCACCTGCGGGGTCAACTCGGGGCTGATGGCGGCCAGTTCGGCGTCGGTCAGCTCGTCCAGTCCGACGCCGCGCTGCTCGGCGGCCCGCACCGCCGCTCCGGCCGCCTCGTGTGCGACCCGGAACGGAACACCCTGGCGCACCAGCCATTCGGCGATGTCGGTGGCCAGGGTGTAACCGGCCGGCGCCAGCGCGGCCATCCGTTCGGTGTCGAACCGCAGCGTGCCGACAAGTCCGGCCGTCGCCGGCAACAGCAGCTCCAGCTGGGCCGCCGAGTCGAACACCGGTTCCTTGTCCTCCTGCAGGTCGCGGTTGTAGGCCAGCGGCTGGGCTTTCAGCGTCGCCAGCAGGCCGGTCAGGTTCCCGATCAGCCGGCCGGACTTGCCGCGGGCCAGCTCGGCGATGTCGGGGTTCTTCTTCTGCGGCATGATCGAGCTGCCCGTCGACCAGGAGTCGTGCAGCACCGCGTAGCCGAATTCCGTCGAGCTCCACAAGATGATGTCTTCGGCCAGCCGGGACAGGTCGACGCCGATCATGGCGAACACGAACGCGGCCTCGGCGGCGAAATCGCGTGCGGCGGTGGCGTCGATCGAGTTGTCCGCGGCGGCGGCGAATCCGAGTTCGGCGGCGATGGCGTCCGGGTCGAGCCCCAGCGACGAGCCGGCCAGCGCCCCGGAGCCGTACGGCGACACCGCGGCGCGGGCGTCGAAGTCGATGATGCGGTCCACGTCGCGCAGCAGCGGGTGGGCGTGGGCCAGCAGGTGATGCGCCAGCAGCACCGGCTGCGCGGACTGCAGGTGCGTCTTGCCCGGCATGATCGCGCCCGGGTGGGCGCCGGCCTGGTGGGCCAGCGCGTCGACCACGTCGAGCACCCCCGCGGCAACCCGGCGGACGGCGTCGCGCAGCCACATCCGAAACAGCGTGGCCACCTGGTCGTTGCGCGAACGCCCGGCGCGCAGCCGGCCACCCAGATCCGCGCCGACACGGTCGATCAGGCCGCGTTCCAGCGCGCCGTGCACGTCCTCGTCGGTGACCAGCGGTCCGAAGCTGCCGTCGGCGACGTCGGCGCCGAGACTGTCCAGGCCGGCCAGCAGCCCGTCGCGCTGCTCATCGGTGAGCAGCCCGGCGCCGTGCAGCACCTTGGCGTGCGCCTTGGACGCGGCGATGTCGTAAGGGGCCAGCGCCCAGTCGAAGTGGGTGGACTTGCTCAGCGCGGCCAGCGCGTCGGCCGGCCCCTCGGCGAACCGCCCGCCCCACAGCGAGCCCTCGTTGGTGCTCACCGCGCACCCCCGCCGAGCCGGAATTCCACGACGGGCCACCGGCGTGTTGCGTCGCCAGATTCCACCTCGCGGTGAGGAAAGCGGAGATTCACGAGCCCAGGTCCCGGCGGGCGGAGATCTTCGAGCTCAGCCCGTGGATTTCGACGAAGCCGCGGGCGGCGCTCTGGTCGAAGGTGTCGCCCTCGTCGTAGGTGGCCAGGTTGAAGTCGTACAGCGACTCCGCGCTGCGACGGCCGTTGACCGCGATGTGGCCGCCGTGCAGCACCAGCCGCACCTCGCCGGTCACGTGCTGCTGGGTGTGGGCGACGAAGGATTCCAGCGCGGACTTCAGCGGCGAGTACCACAGCCCGTCGTAGACCAGCTCGGCCCACTTCTGGTCGGTGTGCCGCTTGAACCGGCCCAGCTCGCGCTCCAGGGTGACGTGCTCGAGCTCGGTGTGGGCGGTGATGAGCACCATCGCGCCGGGTGCCTCATAGATCTCGCGGCTCTTGATGCCCACCAGCCGGTCCTCGACCACGTCGAGCCGTCCCACGCCTTGGGCGCCGGCGCGCCGGTTGAGCTCGACGATGGCCTCCAGCACCGACACCGGCTTGCCGTCGACCGACACCGGGACGCCGCGCTCGAAGCCGATGATGACCTCATCGGGGGTGTTCCAATTGACGGTCGGGTCCTCGGTGTAGTCGTAGACGTCCTTGGTGGGCGCGTTCCACAGGTGCTCGAGGAACCCGGTCTCCACCGCCCGGCCCCACACGTTCTGGTCGATGGAGAACGGCGAGCGCTTGGTGACGTTGATCGGGATGTCGTTCTGCTCGGCGAACGCGATGGCCTTCTCCCGGGTCCAGGCGTAGTCGCGAACTGGGGCCAGCACCTTGAGATCCGGTGCCAGCGAGGCGAATCCGACCTCGAAGCGGACCTGATCGTTGCCCTTACCGGTGCAGCCGTGCGCGACGGTGCCGCCGCCGTGCTCGCGGGCCGCGGCCACCA
>CAYNJD010000132.1:0-8656 GCA_964397355.1 uncultured Mycobacterium sp.
GAACATGTCGTTGTCGGCCCAGCGGGTCAGCACCGGCCAGTGCACCGGAAAGTCATGGCTGGTCAACCCTTCCGGCGCGGGCGGGACAGTCATGGTTGTATTCCAGCATGATCAGGATCCGCGGTGCGGTGCTGGAGCGGATCGGGGCGCCACGACCCTATGCCCGGTCGCGACCGCTCACCGTGACCGAGCTGGACCTGGCACCGCCGGGTCCCGGCGAACTGCTGGTCCGGGTGGAAGCCGCCGGGGTCTGCCACTCCGACCTGTCGGTGGTCGACGGCAACCGGGTGCGGCCGGTGCCGATGCTGCTCGGTCACGAAGCGGCCGGCATCGTCGAGGCCGTCGGACCGGGCCCCGACGTCGGCGGCATCGCACCCGGGCAGCGGGTGGTGCTGACGTTCCTGCCCCGGTGCGGGCGGTGCCCGGCGTGCGGCACCGACGGCCTGACGCCCTGCGAGCCCGGCACCGCGGCCAACGCCGCCGGCACCCTGCTCGGCGGCGGCATCCGGCTGGGCCGCGGCGGGCAGCCGGTCTTCCACCATCTCGGGGTGTCCGGTTTCGCGACCCACGCGGTGGTCAGCGCGACCAGCGCGGTGCCGGTCCCCGGCGACGTCCCGCCGTCGGTGGCGGCGCTGCTGGGCTGCGCGGTGCTGACCGGCGGCGGCGCGGTGCTCAACGTGGCCCGCCCGATGCCCGGGCAGACGGTGGCCGTGGTCGGGCTCGGCGGGGTCGGGATGGCGGCGGTACTGGCGGTGCTGGCGCACGACGGTGTCGACGTGATCGCCGTCGATCAACTGCCCGAGAAGCTCGCCGCGGCCAGCGGCCTGGGCGTACAGCGCACCTACACACCGCAGCAGGCACTCGACGCCGGGGTGCGCGCCCCGATGGTCATCGAGGCGGTCGGGCATCCGGCCGCGCTGCAGACCGCGATCGAACTGACCGCCCCGGGCGGCCGCACCATCACCGTCGGCCTGCCACCACCGGACGCCCGGATCAGCGTGTCCCCGCTGGGTTTCGTCGCCGAGGGCCGGTCGCTGATCGGCAGTTATCTCGGCTCGGCGGTGCCTGCCCGCGACATCCCCAAGTTCGTCGCGCTGTGGCGGGCCGGCCGGTTGCCGGTGCAACAACTGGTGTCGGCCACCGTCGCCCTCGACGACATCAACGAGGCGATGGACCGGCTCGCCGACGGCGCCGCGGTACGGCAGGTCATCACGTTCTGACGCGGTCGGGTTCGAAGACGTAGTCGGCGGCCCGGAACCGGCGGGTCATCGCCCAGAAGGCGCCCGCGCTGCGCGGCCACTGGGTGACCACCCGGCCGTTGGCGGCACGAAAGTAGTTGCTGCACCGGGTCGTCCACACCGTACCGTGCATCCAGCGGTCGATCTTGGCGATGAAGTCGGCCAGCGCGGCGGGCCGCACCGCGACATAGGACTTGCGCCGGCGCCGCAGGTGCTTGAGCACCCGGACGATGTAGCGCGCCTGCGCCTCCAGCACGAAGATGACGCTGTTGGAGCCGACGTTGGTGTTGGGTCCGTAGAGCATGAAGAAGTTGGGGAATCCGGGCACCGCCATGCCCAGGTAGGCGCGTGGTCCGTCGTGCCAGGCCTGCCGCAGCGTGGTTCCGGCTTCGCCGACCACCTCGATCTGCCCGAGGTAGTCCGCGGCCGCGTATCCGGTGGCGCAGACCACCACATCCACCTCGCACTCGGTGCCGTCCTCGGTGACCAGCGACCGGGAGCGCAGCGCCTTGGCCGGGCTGGTCACCACCTCGACGTTGGGCCGGTTCAACGCGGGCAGGTAGTCCGAGGAGAACACCAGCCGCTTGCAGCCCAGCGGGTGGTCGGGGGTCAGTGCGGCGCGCAGTTCTTCGTCGGTGATGGTGTTGTCCAACAGCTTTCGCGCGGTATCGGTGAATTCGCGGGTCTTGTCGCTGCCGTTCTCGATCACCGAGATGTTGGCTTCGCTGCGCAGCCACAACCGCATCCGGTACAGCCGCTTGGCCAGCGGGACACGGGCGAACACCCAGTGCTCCCGCGGTGTGTAGCGGCGATCCGGCTTGGGCAGGATCCAGGTCGGCGACCGCTGCACCGAGTAGACGCGCGAGGCGACCTCGGCGAGCTCCGGGACCAACTGCGCCGCGGTGGAGCCGGTTCCGAGCACGGCGATCCTGGCGCCGTCCAGGCGCACCGAGTGGTCCCAGCGCGCCGAGTGCATGACAGTGCCGGTGAACGGCTGCTCTTCGACGAGCTCGGGCAGCACCGGGCGGGTGAACAGGCCGACCGCCGAGACCACGATGTCGTGCCGGTGCTCGATGCCGTCGGTGGTGGTCAGGCACCACTGGCGCCGGTCGTCCTCCCAGCGGGCGGAGCGGATCTCGGTGCGCAGCCGCAGGTGTGGCTGCAGGCCGTACTCGGCGGCGCAGCGTTCGAAGTAGGCCAGGATCTCGGGCTGCTTCGACCACTGCCGCGACCACTGCGGATTGAGCTGGAAGGAGTAGGAGTACAGGTGCGATTTCACGTCGCACGCCAGGCCCGGGTAGGTGTTGATCCGCCAGGTGCCGCCGACACCGTCCTCGCGGTCGAAGATGGTGAAGTCGAATCCCGCCCGCCGCAGCAGGATTCCCAGCGCCAGCCCGCCCGGTCCGGCGCCGATGATGCCGACGCTCAGCCGATCTGCAGGCATTGACCACCGTCCACGATGAGTTCGGCGCCGGTGATGAACGACGCCGCTTCCGACACCAGGAACGCCACCGCGTCGGCCACCTCACCCGGTTGGCCGAGCCGGCCGGTCGCCGACACCGCGGCCAGTCGCCGCTGGGTGGTGTCGTCGAGCATCGGGGTGGCGATCGGTCCGGGGAATACCGCGTTGACCCGGATTCCGGCTGTTGCGAGTTCGGCAGCGACGGTCTGGGTCAGGCCGCGCAACGCCCACTTCGACGAGCCGTAGGCGCTGTGGTGCGGGAAGGGCCGGATCGCCCCGGTGCTGCAGGTGTTCACGATGGCGGCGCCCTCGGTGTTGCGAAGCTGTCCCAGCGCCGCCCGGATTCCCAGGAAGGCGCCGAGACAGTTGACCCGCCAGGCGTTCTCGAACCCGTCCGGCGTCTCGTCGGCGATCGCCGCGCGGTGCAGCGTGCCGGCGTTGTTTACCAGCGCGCTCAGCGCCCCGAAACGCTCCACGGTCGCCGCCACGGCGGCGTCCCACTGCGATGCGGAGGTCACGTCCAGCGGAATGCCGATCACCGCGTCGTCACCCAGCGCGGTGACGGTCGCATCCAGCCCGGCTTGGTCGATGTCGCAGGCGGCGACGGCGAATCCGTCGGCTCGCAGGCGTTGCGCGATCGCCCTGCCCTGCCCGCGCGCGGCGCCGGTGACCAGGGCTGCCCGTGCTGCGGTCATCAGTGGTGACCCCTGGCCTCGTTGAGGTGCTCGAGCGCCCCGCACCGTAGTGCCTGGGATTCGGCTGCCAGCGTGATCAGCTGGTAGCCCAGCTCGGCCAGTGTCCGTCCAGCCGCACCGGATCCGCCGTGTGCCGCGGCGATCACACCGGCCGCCGACGCCGCGCGGTGGATCCGCGTCATGGCCTCACGCATGCCGGGGCCGGTGGTGGACCGCGCTACTTCCACGCCCAGCGAGATCGCCAGATCGGCGGGCCCGACGTAGATGCCGGCCAGTCCGGGAACCGCGCAGATCCGCTCCACATCGGCCAGCGCCGCGGCGGTTTCGATCATCGCGAACACGTCCGCCCGCGATTCCAGTCCGGCCAGGTCGCGGCCCAGCCCGGAACGCAGCGGGCCGAAGCTGCGGACCCCGGCCGGGGGGTAACGGGTGGCGGCCACCGCGGCCGCCGCCTGCTCGGCGGTCTCGATCATCGCGATGATGACCGCGTCGGCGCCGGCGTCGAGCACCCGGCCGATCGGCGCCGGATCCGCATCCGGCAGCCGCACCGCCGTGGCGATCGGCAGGTGTTCGGTGTGGCGCAGCATGCCGGCGATATCGGCGTCGTCGAGGTAGCTGTGCTGGGCGTCGAAACCCACATAGTCATAGCCCGCCCGGGCGAACTCCTCCGGCCCCAGCACCGTCGGCCCGGTGATCCAGCCGCCCCACAGCGGTGACCGGTCCGCCACGGCGGCACGCAGCATCGACATCAGCTGACCATCGCGATCTTGACTCGATCCGCTACCGGCCGTGCCGCCAGCTCGAAGGCGGCCTGCGCGTCATGGTGACCGAAGACGTGGGTGACGTAGTGGCCCAGCAGTTCGGGGTGTGCGGCGGCGAACTTGCCGGCGGCTTCCAGCATCCGCTCGCGATCCTGGGTGACGCCGGATATCAACGTCAGGTTGTTGCGCAGCATGGTGCGCATGCTGATCGGGTAGCTGTCGTCATCGGGAACGCCGAAGTAGAAGACGGTGCCGCCCGGCGCGACCGCTTCGAGGGCGTGGCCCAGGGTGGCGACCTGGTGGCCGACGGCCTCGATCACGACCTGCGGCCGGTCGGCGCCGTCCAGGTGGTGCACCCATCGATCGCTGCTGGCCTGCACGACGGTGTCGACGCCGAAAGCGGCGGCGACGTCTTGCCGGTCAACCGGGTCGACGCCGGTGACCCGGCGCGCGCCCGCCGCCTTGGCGACCGCGCTGAACAGCAGCCCGATCGAGCCCTGACCGATCACCGCCACGTGGCGCCCGGCCAGCTCGGTGCGCTGCGCAACGGCTTCAATGGCGTAGAGCACGCACGCCAGGGGTTGCAGGCCCACCGCTTGGGCCGGTGTCAGCGTCGGGTCGTAGCCGGCGAGGCCATCACCGTCGCTGATCACCCGCTCCATCAGGCCGTCGAAACCCGACGCCCAACCGACCACGCGATCGCCCGGGCGGTGCCGCGGGTGCCGGCTGGCGATCACGTCCCCGACGATCTCGTGAACCGGGAAGCCGTTCTTCTCCGCCGCGCCGGTCCCGGTGTCGCCGGGCAACCTGCCCTGTGCGCCGCGGAAGGCCGGCAGGTCGCTGCCGCACACCCCGGCGGCGACGAACGCCAGCAGCACCTGGCCCTGGCCGAGCTGGTGTTCGGTGAGATCGGGTACCTCGATCTGCTCGAACTCATACGGCGCGATCAACCGGTGAGCCCACATGTTTCAGACCTCCACCGGAATACTGTTCCAGCCCCACTGGAAACTGGAGGGCAGCCTGGTCGCAGCGTCCTCGTCGATTCGGTACTGCGGCACTCGGCGCAGCCATTCCTGCACCAGCACAGTGACTTCCAGCCGGGCGAGGTGATAGCCGATGCAGAAGTGCTGCCCGCGGCCGAAGGCCAATGACCGTGTGATCGGCCGGTCCCAACGGAACTCGTCGGGGTCGGGGTACTGCCGCTCGTCGCGGCTGGCCGAGGCCAGCAACGTGATGATGCGCTGTCCCGGCGCAATCCTGGTGTCGTGCAGGGTGAACGGCTTGCGGGCGGTGCGCGCGAACCATTGCGCCGGCGCGCAGTAGCGGATCATCTCCTCGCGGGCCTGCTGCACCGCGTTCTCGTCGGCGCGCACCGCGGCGAGTTGATCGGGGCGGCGAGCCAGCTCCCACAATCCGTGCGCGACGATCTTGGGCACCGTCTCGGTGCCGCCGATGAAGATGCACAGCAGTTGGGTGGCCGCCTCGACGTCATCGAGTGCGCGGCCGTCCGGTAGCCGGTAGTCCAGCATGCCGTCGACGATCGGCAGGCCGCCCCGCCGGGCACGCTGGCGTTGTACGGCCGGGACCAGATATTCCAGGTAGTTGGGGCGGGCCGCCGCGGTGTCCACCCCGCTGCCGGCCTGGGGGAGACTGCCGGCGTTGACCGCCGCCAGCACCTCGGGGGCCAACTCGAGCGGGATTCCCAGCAGTTCGCAGACCACTTGGGCCACCACGATCCCGCCGTAGTCGCATGTCAGGTCGAAACGGCCCCGTGGCAGCAGTTCGTCCAGGCGTTGGTTGGCCAGGGCACGAACCCGGTCCTGCCAGTCGCCGACCGACCGGGGCCGGAACGGCGGCGACTGCAGCCGGCGGATGTCGTCGTAGATCGGTTTGTCGAAGACGGCGTGGAACGGCAGCGGGGTCAGCGGCGGATCCGGCACCGGGCCGCCGTTGTGCTGCGCCAGCACGTTGGGCGCCGGCAGGGTTCCCTCGGAGGCGACGAAGGTGCCGTCGCTGACCGCCAGCACGTCCCAGATGTCGTCGAAACGCGAGAGGGCGAACAGATCCCACTTCGGTACGTAGTAGACCGGGTGGTGGTCACGCAGCACGCGGTAGTACGGCAGTGGGTCGGCCATCACCGCCGGGTCGAACGGGTCGTAGCTGAAGTCCGGTGGCGCCCCGGAGGTCTGGGCCGTTGTCACGCGGCCCCGCTCTGCAGCGGCGAGGGCGGCAGTGCCTGCAGGATCGAATCCTCCCAGCCGTCCCGCAAGGCGGGCGCCACGCTCATCCAGGTCACGATCTCGGCGGGCGGGTGATCCTTCCAGGACGGGTAGTGCTGCGCGAAGCAGTCCCAGCCGCCCTCGAGCGCCCAGTAGTGGATGACCTCGTTGAAGCGGAACGTGGTGGTGAACGAGCCCAGCCAGCGCTTGCCGGTACGCTCCGACCACGGAACGTAGAGCCGCTCCAATTCCCGGATGTAGTCATCCTGGCGGCCGGGTTTGGTCTGCATGATCTCCTGGATCACCAGGGTGGCGTCGAAGTCGGCGGTGCGCAGCTGCGACAGGGTCTTGTTCTGCGGCGCCGGGTACATGATGCGGCCCTCCCCGGACGCGCCGATCCCGGCGAGGTAGGCCTGCCATTCGGCGGCGGGCTGCCCGTGGTTGCCGTCGCGGCGCTGCGCCCGACCGATGCGGGCGTAGTCGGCGAACGCGTCGATCTCCCAGATGATCGTGACCTGCGGCCAGTGGCCGTTGTAGGCGGTGGTCTCCCAGAGTGCGAACAGCCGGGCGCCCAGTTCGGCCATCATCGGCTGGTAGACGCGGGTGAACGCCTCGGTGAAGTCGTCGGTCATGCCGCGGCCGAGATCGATGGTCTCGTGCAGGTACAGCAGCGTGTGGTCGTAGTGCTTGCGCATCAGTCGACCGGCACCAGATCGGAATCGACGGGCAGGCAACGCTTCTGGTCGCTGTGAAAGACCTCGGGCGCATCGGTCCGGGCGACGGCGGCGCCGGCGGCGGCCAGCGCTTCCCTCTTGAACGCCCGTCCCGCCGGGGTCAGCACGTGACGTACGGCGGCCAGTCGATGGTTGAGTGCCACCGGCCAGCTCTCCCCCCACAGCACGACCTCGGTCCGGTTGCGCCGCAGGGCCTGCTGCACCCGCTCCCGGATCCGGGGGTCGGCGACGAAGGCGTCGGCCACCACGGCCAGCGTGTGGCCCGCCGCGGTGCGGCCCGGGGCGCACAGCTCGGTCTCCAGGTCGGACTGCCGCACCCCCAGGATCCGCAACGGCCGGGGGTCCTGCTGCGTCGGCACCAGCACGTTCACCTCCCACCCGCTGGCGACCCGGTGGTACAGCCATCCGCCGCCCGCCTGCACCAGCGCAGCGACGTCGACGGCGATGACGTCGAGCCGGTAGCGCAGCTGCTGGCCGGACCACGGGTCCAGCGCCGCGGCGGTACTCGTCATCGCATCATCCCAGCTCGTCGTGAGAATCTCATGGCGGCCACCGGCCGGACGAGGACCTCCGGGGCGTGTGGCGCAACTCGGAAAAATATTACAGTTAGAGTCGACTTTGTAAAGTCACGAATCGGTGTCCCCCCGCTACCGGAGGAGGTGAGGCGAAGTGAGTCTGGTCGCCGGAGGCGGCCCGCTCAGCACCGAGCGGGCCGGCTGGTTCTCTCCCCCGATCACCACCAGCCTGGTGTATGTCGAGCCGCACCCGCGCCGGGTGCGGGCGGTCCGCGGCGGCCGCACGGTGCTCGACACCGAGCGCGTCCTGCTGGTGCATCGCCAGGGTGGGCCGCTGTCGTATGCCTTCCCGGCCGACGCGGTGGGCGATCTGCCGCAGCGTGCGGTACCCGAGGCGCCGGGCTTCGTGCAGATCCCGTGGGATGCGGTGGACAGCTGGTTCGAAGAGGGCCGCGAACTCGTGCACTACCCGCCCAACCCGTACCACCGCATCGACTGCCGGCCCACGCGGCGGGCGCTGCGCGTCGAGGTCGCCGGCGCGGCGCTGGTGGACACCGATGACACGGTGATCCTGTTCGAGACCGCCCTGCAGCCTCGGCTCTACGTCGCCCCCCGCCACGTGCGCACCGATCTGCTGCAGCCGTCGGCGACCTCGACCTACTGCAATTACAAGGGGTATGCCAGCTATTGGTCGGCGGTGGTCGGCGACACGGTCGTTGCGGACGTGGCCTGGAGCTACCCGGACCCGCCGCCCGAAAGCCTGCCCATCGCAGGGTTTTTCAGCTTCGATATGACCCGAGCCGATGGCTTGGCCGACCTGCCGGAACCGGCCACTGCACCAGCGCCCTAGATCCGGGCCTGCTCGGCGATCTTGTTGTCGCTGGTGCGCAGTGGGCGGATCAGCCCGTCCTGGGCGAAGGAGGCGATGAGTTCGCCCTCCTCGGTGTGCACGGTGCCGCGGACGTAGGACATCCCCGCGCCCACCTGCGTGCTCTCGTGGCCGTAGAGGATCCAGCCGTCCCAGGCGACCGG
>CAYNJD010000133.1:0-2148 GCA_964397355.1 uncultured Mycobacterium sp.
GTGCCGTCCGCATGCGCTAGAGTCGTGCAAGTCCACGCGGACGGCAGTCCCCTGTAGCTCAATTGGCAGAGCATTCGGCTGTTAACCGGAGGGTTGGTGGTTCGAGTCCACCCGGGGGAGCCACATGTACCGGCGTTCAGTCCAGCCGGGGAATCACCGAGGGTCCGGCCTGCTGAGGCGGCGGAGGCGGCGAGAACATCGGCTGCTGCGGCTGTTGTGACTGCGGCTGCTGCTGTTTGGCCGCGCGGGCCTGCGCCAGCGCGTTGATCAGCGGGCTGGCGGCCATCATCTCGCGGCGCTCTTCGTCGCTCAGCTCGTAGATCGCCCACGCGCCCCAGGCGGCCGGGCGCACATACAGCGTGACCTTCTGGCGGCCGTTGTTGAACACGGCGGGCACCGCCACCGCCCGGTCGGCGGCGGCGTAGCTGGCCATCTCCTGGGTGATCCGCTCGATATCGGCGGATTCCTGCAGCTCATAGGTCGGCGACTGGCCGCCCTTGGTCGGTGAGGCGTTCAGCGCGAGGAACCACGCCATGACTGATACTCCTTCGTTCGGGCGTCGATCCCGACAGCCTATAAAGGCGGCTGCCCCCGGGATCAACCGGCGGCTGACTCTTCCAAGTGTTCCGGATGCAGCATCTCGGCGTACCGCAGCTGTTCGGGGATGCCGAACCCGTCGACCAGGGTCGCCGCGTGCGGCCGCAACTTGCGGCAGCGATCGTTGATGCCGCGGGTGACGGCCTTGGCCCGCTCGGTGGACAGATACCGGTGCTCGATGTACCAGGCCTTGTCCTCCTCGATGACGCTCAGCGCGTAGAGGTCGCAGACCAGCTCCAGCAGCTCGCGCGCCTGCGGGTCCGGGCAGGCCTCGATGCCGGCGACGAACGCCTCCAGCACCACCCGGTCGATGTGGGCCGAGGCCGCGTGCAGCATGTGGTCCTGGACCGCGTTGAACGCGTCGAAGTCACCCATCTCCTCGGACTTGGCCCTCAGCCGCCGTGCCACCGAGGTCAGCAGGTACTCCTCGCGGTCTTCGAACATGTGCACCTGGGTGCCCCGGTTGAACAGGCTGCCCTCCTCCTCGCTGTCCTGGCGGGCGTCGACGATCGTCTGGATGATGGTCTCCGCCGCGGTGCGTTTGAGCACCCGGTCACCGACGGTCTCGGCGGCGAACCGCACCCAGTCGACCGGGCTCATCGAGGAGATGTCGTCGGCGTAGGCGGTCAGCAGTTGCTTGGCCACCAGCTGGGTCAGCACGTGGTTGTCGCCCTCGAAGGTGGTGAACACGTCGGTGTCGGCCCGTAGCGCGATCAGCCGGTTTTCGGCCATGTACCCGGCGCCGCCGCAGGCCTCGCGTGCCTCCTGAATGGCCCGGGACGCGTGCCAGGTGTTGGCCGCCTTGAGCCCGGCCGCGCGCGCCTCCAGCTCACGCTGTTCCTCGGCGTCGGGCTCGTCGGCGGTCTGCAGGTCGTGGCAACGGCTCACCAGCTCGTTCTGGGCGAATTGCAGCGCATAGGACCGTGCGATCAGCGGGAACAGCCGGCGCTGATGCGCCAGGTAGTCCATAATCAGCACCTCGTGTTCGCCCCCGTCGTCGTCCGGGGCGCTGAACTGCCTGCGCTGCAACGCATATCGGGTGGCGATGTCCAGAGCGACCCGTGCGGCCGCCCCAGCGCTTCCGCCGACCGAGACCCGGCCCCGGATCAGGGTGCCGATCATGGTGAAGAACCGCCGGCCGTCGCTTTCGATCGACGACCGGTAGCTGCCGTCGGGATCGACGTCGGCGTATCTGTTCAACAGATTCTCCCGTGGCACCCGGACCTGGTCGAAGACGATACGGCCGTTGTCCACCCCGGGCAGCCCGCCCTTGTAGTGGCAGTCCGAGGTGGTGACGCCCGGCAGGTCGTTGCCCTCGGCGTCTCGGATCGGCACCAGGAAACAGTGCACGCCATGGCTTTGGCCACCGGTGATCAGCTGGGCGAATACCGCGGCGACGGTGGCGGTTTCGGCCGCGCCGCCGATGTAGTCCTTGCGTGCGGTGCCGGTGGCGGAGTCGATGACGAACTCGCTCGTGCCGGGGTCGTAGGTGGCGGTGGTCTCCAGCGCCTGCACGTCGCTGCCGTGGCCGGTCTCGGTCATCGCGAAGCA
>CAYNJD010000133.1:2248-8622 GCA_964397355.1 uncultured Mycobacterium sp.
TGAGCTGTTCGGCGACCTTGGCACGCGCGATCACCGTGTTAGGGGTGTAGTGCGGACGAAACTTCTCATCGGACAGGGTGGCCCGGACCCGGTTCTTCACAGCGCGCCAGCGGCCGTCCAAGGTGTCGCGCAGAGCTTCGGTAGTGGTCACCTTTGCCACGGTATCGGTGCGGGGCGGTCGGCAACGCGGGTTTAAATGACGGTGTGCGTGCGAAGCTGGTCCGGCTGCTGCCGCTGTGCTGCGTGCTCCTGGCCGGTTGCGCGCCGTGCGTCACCCCGGTGGCGGCACCGGGCCTGCAATACCTGGGTCAGATCGGGCTGGCGCCGAACACCACGTTCGACGGCACCACCATCGGCGGCCTGTCCGGCATCAGTTACGACGCCGGCCGGGACTGCTACTACGTGATCAGCGACGACCGGTCGGCCAGCGGGCCGGCCCGGTTTTTCACGGTGCGGCTCTCGGTGTCGGACCGCGGGGTCGACGACGTGACGGTCAGCGCCGTTCACCCGCTGCTGGACGAGGGCGGGCGGCCGTTCGCTCCACGGTCCTTCGACGCCTCTCCGCCGGTGGTGCCGCCCGATCCGGAAGGCATCGCCTTCGACGGCGGCCGTCAGCGGCTGTACTGGTCATCGGAGGGTGAACGACGTCCCGGCGGGCCGCGCGGCGCGGTGCTGGCCGATCCGTGGGTCAGGATCGCCGGACTCGACGGCAGCTACCTCGGCCGGTTCGCTCTACCGCCGGAAATGGCCATGTCGGATCAGCGCACCGGTCCGCGTCGCAACACCACGCTCGAGGGCCTCACCGTGAGCCCCGACGGCGGCTCGCTGTTCGCCGCGATGGAGGGGCCGGGCTACGACGACGGTGCCCTGCCGGATCGACAGCACGGCGCGCTGACCCGGATCACCGCCTACCGCATCGACTCCGGTGCCGATCCGGTCGCCCAGTACGCCTATCCGCTGGAGCCGGCCACCGGCCCCGCCGACAGCAACGGCCTCACCGACCTGGTGGCGTTGTCGGACACCGAGTTCCTGGTGATCGAGCGGGCGTTCAGCGCCCGTCCGACGGTGCGGCTGTATCGGGCCGAGATCGGCGGCGCCACCGACGTGCTGGGCCTGCCGGCGTTGGCCGGGGAGGCCGTGACCCCGATGACCAAGACGCTGCTCGCGGACCTGTCCACCACGCCGGGGCTGGATCCGCTGGACAACATCGAGGGGATCACGCTGGGACCCCGGCTGCCCGACGGCCGGCAAACGGTGGTGCTGGTCAGTGACGACAACTTCTCGCCGCGTCAGGTGACCCAGTTCGTGGCACTGGCGATGCCGGCCGGCAGGACCACAGACTGAATACAACCCAGGACCGCGCAATTGATTTCGTTCGAATGCCATGGTGCGCAATTGGCGATCTTGGGTATCGAAAGGGGTCAATTTCAACAATGGACTGATAGCGTTAGCGCAATGCGGAGCGACTGCCGGTCAGTGACGAGGCTGAGATCGCGCGTTGGCTGATTCCACCGACCGGCGCGCCGATGCTACGCGCCAGCAGATCATCCGCGCCGCTGCGCATCAATTCGCGCAGCGGCCCTATCACGACGTCGGCCTTGACGACATCCTCGCCGAAGCGGAATTGACCAAGGGCGCAATGTATTTCCATTTCCGCTCCAAGCACGCACTGGCGCTGGCCGTCATCGACGAGCAGCTGACCAGAGCCGGGGCGGCGGCGCGGGCACTGGTGGATCGGAAGCTCTCCGGCCTGGAAACCCTGATCGACGTCGGCTACCTGATGGCGGTGGAAGATCTCAGCCGCGACACCGCCCGCGCGGTATTGCATCTGCTGCCCGTGGTCGGTCGCGCCGAGGGGCTGCAGACCACCGTGCTCAACAACGCGATCCGGGCACTGAGCGTGGTGGCCGAACGTGCCATCGCCGAAGGCGACGTGATCGGCGACGATCCGCAGGATGTCGGTCGGGTACTGATGGCGCTGTACCTCGGTCTGCGGCAGTCTGGCAACCTCGAAGACCCCGAACAGTTCCTGCGCCAACTCGAGCGGGGCTGGACGGTCGTGCTTCCCGGCATGGTGCCTGCCGACCGGCTCGACTACTTCCTGCAGTTCATCCGGCGGCGCACCGGGTTGGCCATCAAGGCCGCGACGGCCAAATCCGGCGTGCCCGACGACCAGGCGGGCTGATGGCACGCCAGGTTCGATCGGAGGCGACCCGCCGGAAGCTGCTCGACGCGGCCATCGACGTGTTCAGCGAGGTCGGCTACGTCGCGGCCGGGCGAACCGCGATCATCGAGCGGGCGGGGGTCACCAAGGGCGCGTTGTATCACCACTTCGACTCGATGGAATCACTGGTGACGGCGATCATCGAGGGCGGCTTCGGCACGGTGCTGGACACCTTCCGGAGCATGTGCCAGCCGTCGTCCCCGGCGCTCGAGGGCATGATCCACGGCATGTTCGCCGTCACGGCGGTGCTGGCCACCGACAAGGAGGCGCGGGCCGCCGGGCACCTGGTGTTCGCACTGTCCGAATCCAACGAGCTCGGTGATGAGGTCGCCGCCGAATGGGCGGCCGCGGTGACCGCACAGACCGAGCGCGCGATCGCCGAAGGCGACCTGCACGAGGAGCTCGAGCCCGGACGGGTGGCCGAGTCGATCACCGGGGCCATGCTCGGGACGTGGCTGCTGTCGCACTCCGACGGCGTGGGCCGCCTGACTCGGATGTGGGAGCTGTTGCTGCCCGCGATCGTGGCCGACCACTCGTTGTCGTACTTTCAGCAATTCCTGGCGCGCGAGGCGATGCGGCACCAGGTCAGCCCCGGACAGGATGACGGCGGCGACGAAGGCTCAGCCGCCGAGTAACGCTGAGGCGTTATCGCTCATCGAGCCACAGCTGCTCGGTGAGGTCTTGGAACGTGGCCAGTGCAACCCGGTCGTCGGCGCGCTCGAGTGCCGACTTGCTCATCAGCGCGCGCACCGTTGAGCCATCCTGATGTTCCAGGGAGACAACCAGATTGGCCAGCGCGTGCATCACCGAGAGAGCGGACTCCTCGGCCGGCGGTACCTCGCCGAAGATCTGCCGGAACTCCAGGGCCAGCACCTCTTCCTGGGTGTAGCCCAGCATCGCGGCGAACCCGCTGTTGGCGAACAAGATGGTGCCGTCGTCGGCGATCGCGAGCACCGGTACCGGGATCCGCTCGAGCGCGACCAGGGCCGGCAACTGCCGCAGGGTCTCCATCGGGTTCTGGGGGGTCTGCACGTTCCGCCGTCGCTCCATGCATCTGATTATGACGGGCGAGGGCGACGGCGCGGGCGTCCTTGCGGGTGCCGAACAGACCCGAGGGAACCCGCGCTGCGCCGGGCTTTCACAAGTCCCTAACGCACAGTCTTGTAAGGATTGAACATCATCCGAAAAGTATGTACTATTGGTGTTTATGCGAGGGACTGGTTTGCATGGCTCGGGCGCGCTGCGGCGCGCGTCGTTGCCTGCGCGTCCCTCCCACAGCTTCGCCCGGGGCACCTCGAGGGGTCCGCATCGCCGAATGCCGTCGTACGCCGAGCCGCGCTGGTGCACCGCACCGGCTGCCGAGCTCGCCGGCGGTCAGCAGGGGATGTGGTTGCGTGCCGCGTTCTACCGGGCGATGTTCTTGTCAGATCACCAGCGCCTGGCTGTCGGCCAGGAAGGGCATCGCCATCCAGCGTGATGCCAGCATCGACGCCGCGGCGTCACCCGGTACCGGGCGGGAGAACAGGAAGCCCTGCGCCCGGTGACACCCGTGTCGCATCAGCGTGAGCGCCGCCGCTGAGGTTTCCACGCCCTCGGCGACCACCTGTAGGCCGAATGCCTCGGCGAGCGCGATGATTGCCCGCACGATCGCGAGATCGCCTGCATTGACGCCCAATTCGCGCACGAAAACGGTATCGATCTTGAGCGTGTCGACCGGTAGATCCTTCAGGTGCGACAGCACGGCATAGCCGGTGCCGAAGTCGTCGATGGCGATCTGGACCCCGGCGTCGCGCAGTTCGGCGAGGGTGCGCCGGGTGGTCTCGATGTTCTGCACCACCGCGCGCTCGGTGATCTCCAGGCACAACGATCCCGGCCGTAGGCCGAACTCGTCGACGGTGTCCACCACGTTCTGCACGAATCCGCGGGCGGCCAGCTGTACCGGAGACACATTGACCCGCAGCGTGGCGTTGGTCCGGACGCCGTTGGCCTGCCACCGGCTGAATTCCGCGCACGCGCTGCGCATCACCCAGCGGCCCAGATCGTCGGCCAGGTTCGCCGATTCGGCGATGCTGATGAACGAGCCCGGCAGCAGCAATCCGCGGGTCGGGTGCCGCCAGCGCACGAGTGCCTCGACCGCCACGATCGCACCGCTCCACAGGTCGACCTCGGGCTGGTAGTACAGCAGCAGCGACTCGTCGTCGATCTTGCCCTGCAGGTGCAGTTCGATGTCCTTGCGGAACAAGCTCTTCAGCGACATGTCGTCGGTGGAGCTGACGGTCTGGTTGCCGCCGCCGCGTTTCGCGGCCAGCACGGCCTCGTCGGCGCGGTGCAGCAGCCCCGCGCTGGTGTCCTCCCCGGGCAGCCCCACCGTCACCCCCACGCTGACCGTGCTGGTGACGGTGTGGCCCTGAATCTCCACCCGGTCGCGCAGCGCACCCTGCAGCCGGTCGGCGAAGGTTTCCGCGCTGGCCATCGACATCGGCCAGTCCGGGATGACGACGAACTCGTCGCCGCCGATCCGGGCCGTCATGGTCCGATTGCCCGCATACGCCCGAAGCCGCCTGGCGAAATCCTGGATGAACCAGTCGCCGGCGGAGTGCCCGAGATAGTCGTTGATCGGCTTGAGCCGGTCGAGGTCGATGTAGAACACACCGACCGGGCCGGGGCTGCCGGCGACCAGCCGCTCGGAGAGATGGGCGACCAGTGCGCGCCGGTTGTGCAGCCCGGTCAGATCGTCGTGGTCGGCCAGGTAGCGCAACCGCTCCTCGGCGACCACCCGGGCCTGCAGCTGGGCGAACAGCGACGCGATCGCTTCGATCGTGTTGAGTTCCTCCGGCCGCCACTTGGGCCGGCGGAACTTGACCAGGCCGAGCATGCCGGTGGTCACCGGCCCCGAGATCAGCGGCGCGGTGGCCACCGACAGTGATTCGACGGCGTGATCCATCGCCATCTGGCGCACATAGCCGGACTCGGCCGGGTCGGGGCGGATGACCGCCACGCGTTTGCCGTGCGCGCAGGTGGTGAACACCGGATCGGCTGTGGTGAACGACACCACCGCCAGCGGGTCCGGCTGCGGCGGATCGGTGCGTGGCGGCCATTCCGCCACCAGCTTGGATGCCCTGATCTCGTGGTCGTTGTGGCGCAGGAAACCGGCGTCGACGTTGAGCTGCTCCACCAGCGTCTGCAGCACCCGCTCGCTGACCGCGGGCGCCGTCGACGGCGTGGTGGCCATCAGCTGGGCGGCGATCGAGGTGACCAGCGCCAATCTATCCGCCACGATGTCCTTCCCCCGAAGACCGTCGGCCCGGTAAGGGTGCCGCGGGGGCGGCGGGGGGCCTGGGATCGCTTCGGGCCGATGCCGCAGTCAGCATATTCGACAAACCGGCCGGACCGGGAACGTCTCAGCCGAATCCTGGCTGCTAACGCACCGTGCGGCCCGGCGAGGTCTCGGCCAGGAAGCGGCGCAGCACCTCGACCGCGTCGGCGAGCGTCTGTCGGTCTTCGGCAGAAAGCCGGTCCAGCTCCGGATCGATCGCCGCGGCCCGGTCCCGCCGAACCCGGTCCAGCGTGTGCACACCCTTGTCGGTGATCCGGATCAGCACCGCGCGGGCGTCCTGCGGGTCGGGGGTCCGCGTGGTCAGGCCGGCGTCCTCGAGCCGGCGCACCTGGGTGGTCATCGTCGGCTGCGAGCAATGGTCCACCGTGGCCAACTCAGAGATGCGGGCCTCGTCGAGGTCTTCGATGGTGGACAGCAGCCGTGCCTGCGCGCCCGGAATCGGCAGCGCGACCCGCTGGGTGGCCAGCCGGTTGAGCCGGGCCACGACGCTGAGCAGGTCGGCTCCCAGGCTGGCGTGAACAGGTGCTGCCATCGCGCGAGTATTACACAAGGGTGGACCGAAGTGGATCAACTCATTGGGCCCGGATGGGCATCGAAGGGCCGAGCGTGGTCGGGGCCGGTCCGGACCGGCTGGCAGAATCGACGGGTGAACAAGACCGGCCAGGGCGACACCCGAGTCAGGGCGCGGTCTATGCAACCCGTCGAAATCGCGCAGGCGGCGGTGATGGCGGCGCTGTGCGCGGCGACGGCGATCATCGCGGTCGTGGTGCCCTTCGCCGGCGGATTGGCGCTGCTCGGCACGGTGCCGATGGG
>CAYNJD010000134.1:0-8576 GCA_964397355.1 uncultured Mycobacterium sp.
GCGCCGATGGTGCCCTTGGAGTCGCCGGTGCCGTGCAGGTCGACGTCGTAGATGTTCAGGTCGGCCGTCATCTGCTGGGCGTCTTTGACCCGGTTGCCCGCGGTGTGGATGGAGATGTTGGTGTAGTTGCCGGTGAAGTGCTGCCACAGGAACGGCGGCGTCACCCCGAACGACACCTTGGCCTTGTCCTCCACCACGCATTCGGTCGCCTTGGCCACCTTGTTGTCGGCGATCCGGCGGGCGATCAGTTCGGCGCCGATCAGGCCGGCCAGTGCCAGCGCCACCACCGTGACGATGATCAGCACCACGGCCAGTGGATCCCGCAGCAACGTGGCCGCCCGGCGGCTGCCGGCCGGGGCCTCGATGACGGTGGTGGGCGCCTCGCCGGCAGCCGGCGGTGGGGGCTGCTGCAGGGACGGCGGCTGCGCCGGTGGCGGGGGTTGCGCCGGTGGCGGGGGTTGCGCCGGGCCGGGCGGTGCGCTGGGAATCCGGGTGGTGGGCTCGTCGCGGTGCGGATCGCCGGCCGGCATCTGGCGGGTCGGCGACGCCGACGGCGGTTCCGGCGGCCTCGGGGGCATGCCCTCGGTGGGCGGTTCGGGCTCGCCGGAGGGGCGCGCCCAAGGTGACTGGTCGCCGTGGGGAGGTCCGGGCGGATTGCTCACCCGCGCGATTCTGCCTTACCGACCTGAACGAAGTCCGCACGGTTGCTCAACACGGCCAGCGTCCGGCGCGCGGTGGTGACCGCGTCGAGGTCGAGGTCGCAGACCAGTAGCTGTGGCGCCGCGCCGGCCGATGCCACCACCTCCCCCCACGGTGAGGCGACCATGCTGTGGCCCACCCCGGTGGGTGCGCCGGACTGCTTCGCTGAGTCGCCGGGGTCGGCTTGGCCGGCGGCGGCGATGTAGCTGGTCGAGTCCAGCGCGCGGGCACACGCCAGCAGCTCCCACTGCCGCAGTTTGCCCGGACCCGCGCCCCAGGACGCGCACACCGCGATCAGCTGCGCGCCGCGGTCGGCCAGTTCGGTGTACAGCGGCGGGAACCGGATGTCGTAGCAGGTGGTCAGGCCCACCCCGACGCCGTCGACATCGATCACCACCGGATCGAACCCCGGTGCCACGGTGCGTGATTCGGTGAAGCCGAACGCGTCGTAGAGGTGGACCTTGTGGTAGTGCGCGTCGACCCCGGGCCCGGTGGCCAGCAGCGTGTTGCTGACCCGTCCGTCACCGGCCGGGGTGAACATGCCCGCCACGACGGTGACGCCGGCCCGGCCGGCGATATCGCGCACCCGCGCGGCCCACGGCCCGTCGAGCGGTTCGGCGACCGGGCCCAGCGGCACCCCGAACCGGCACATCGTCGCCTCGGGGAACACCACCAGCGTCGCGCCCCGGGCGGCGGCACGCTCGGTGTAGTCGGCCACCAGTTGCAGGTTCGCGGCCGGGTCGGTGCCGCTGAGGATCTGCGCACACGCAATCCGCATGGGTCCACCCTAGGCCGTCGGTGGCTCCCCGCCGGTCTGCAGCCAGGTCGAGGTGAATCGTTGCTCGGCGGTCATCAGCTCGGTCAGCTGGGTGCCGATGAAGCTTTCGATCTTGCCGCCCACCAGCGGGATGTCGACCTGCACCGTCGCGTTCAGCCGCAGCTCACAGCCACCGACGGCCGGTTGCAGCACCCCGTCGCCGGACAGCCTCGCCGGTGCGCCGACGATCTTGCCGGTGACCTCGGCGCGTGCCCTCCCGTCGCGCACCGGGCGCCATTTCTCATGCCGGGTCACCTCCAGGTTGCCGGGGTGGAACTGCGCGGCGAGCGCGGGCAGCTTGTCGCGGTGAATGCCCTGGGTGGTGGTGACCTCGACGTCGCCGTCGGCACCGACGGTCATCGCATCCAGGCTCACGGTGTCGGCGCCGGAATCGGCCAGCCGGGCCAGCCAGTACTGCTCGTCGGCGAATGCGGCATACAGCTGCTCGACGCTTGCCGGGTAGTGCTGCGACAGCGTGAATGTACGCGGCATAGCTGGTCAGGCTACCGTTACCGGCCGTGGCGAGTTCCGAGTTCGCGGGCGCGCGTGTCGCCGAGGCCGTGCCGCTGGCGCCGTTGACCACGTTGCGCGTCGGGCCGGTCGCGCAGCGGCTCATCCGCTGCGCCGACACCGAGCAAGTGGTGGCGACGCTGGGCGAACTCGACCGCGACGGTGCCCGCCCGCTGCTGCTGGCCGGTGGCTCCAACGTGGTGATCGCCGACGACCTGACCGGCCTGACCGTGGTCCTGCTGGCCAACGACGGCGTCGAGATCGAGGGCCACCTGCTGCGCGCGCAGGCCGGCGCGGTCTGGGACGACGTGGTCGCCGCCGCCGTCACCGCCGGGCTGGGCGGGCTGGAGTGCCTGTCCGGTATCCCCGGCTCGGCCGGTGCCACGCCGGTGCAGAACGTCGGCGCCTACGGGGTCGAGGTCGCCGACCTGCTCACCCGGGTGCTGCTGCTGGACCGGCGCACCGGTGAGGTGCGCTGGACCCCGGGCGCCGAGCTGGGCTTCGGCTACCGCACCAGCGTGCTGAAGCACTCGGATGCCGCGGTGGTGCTGGAGGTGGAGTTCGCGCTCGATCCGTCCGGGCGCAGTGCGCCGCTGCGCTACGGCGAGCTGGCCACCGCGCTAGACGCCGCCGACGGCGACCGCGCCGACCCGGCAGCGGTACGCGCGGCGGTGCTCAAGCTGCGCTCGGCCAAGGGTATGGTGCTCGACGCGGATGACCACGACACTTGGAGTGTCGGCTCGTTCTTCACCAATCCGGTTGTGCCGCAGGATGTTTACGAGCGGGTGGTGGAGCAGGCGAGCGGCGCGGTCCCGCACTGGGACGCCCCCGGCGGGGTGAAGCTGGCGGCCGGCTGGCTGGTGGAGCGCGCCGGGTTCTCCAAAGGCTATCCGGATGCCGGCGCGCCGGCGCGGCTGTCGACCAAGCATGCGCTGGCGCTGACCAACCGGGGCGCCGCCACCACCGCCGACGTGCTGGCGCTGGCGCGCACCGTGCGCGACGGGGTCCACGCGGCGTTCGGTATCACCCTGCATCCCGAGCCGGTGCTCGTCGGCTGCGCGCTCTAAAGCGCTGTCACCAGCATCGCAGGTGGTCAGGAGGCTCGGCCCGGTATCTTGGGATGCCGTGAATCTGAACCGCCGACGGGCCCTGGCGGCGCTGGCGGCCGGGGTGCTGGCGCCGAACGCTCTGGCGGGCTGTTTCGGGCGCGCCGGCAACAGCGCCGACAACGCGCCGCCGCCGGTTCCCGCGCTGAGTTTCGAGCCCCCCGCCGGTGCAACCGACGTGCTGCCCACCGCCGAGGTCGGTGTCACGGTGCGCGACGGGTGGTTCCAGCGGGTGCAGCTGACCAGCCCGTCGGGCAAGGTGGTCAGCGGGGCGTTCAACCGCGAGCGCACCCGCTACACCATCACCGAACCGCTGGGTTATGACGCCGTCTACACCTGGAGCGGGTCGGTGGTGGGCCACGACGGCAACGCCGTGCCGGTCAGCGGCACGGTCACCACGGTGACACCCGCCCGGGTGATCGACGGCGGCTTCCAGCTGGCCGACGGGCAGACCGTCGGCGTCGCGGCGCCGGTGATCCTGCAGTTCGACGGGCCGATCAGCGACAAGGCGGCCGTCGAGCGGGCGCTGACAATCACCACCGAGCCGCCGGTGGAGGGCGGCTGGGCGTGGCTGCCCGACGAGGTGCAGGGGGCGCGGGTGCACTGGCGCAGCCGCGACTACTTCCCGGCCGGAACCACCGTAAACGTCGACGCCAAGCTGTACGGCCTGGCGTTCGGCGACGGCGCCTACGGCGCCCAGGACATGTCGCTGAAGTTCTCGATCGGGCGGCGCCAGGTGGTGAAAGCCGAAGTCTCCTCGCACCGCATCCAGGTGATCCGCGACGGCGGCGTGATCATGGACTTCCCGTGCAGTTACGGCGAAGGCGACCAGGCGCGCAACGTCACCCGCAACGGCATCCACGTGGTCAGCGAGAAGTACGCCGACTTCTACATGTCCAATCCGGCCGCCGGCTACAGCAACATCCACGAGCGATGGGCGGTGCGCATCTCCAACAACGGCGAGTTCATCCACGCCAACCCGGCCAGCGCCGGCGCCCAGGGCAACACCAACGTCACCAACGGCTGCATCAACTTGTCCACCGAGGACGCCGAGCAGTACTTCCACAGCGCCATCTACGGCGATCCGGTCGAGGTGACCGGCAGCTCGATCGAGTTGTCCTACGCCGACGGCGACATCTGGGACTGGGCGGTGGACTGGGACACCTGGGTGTCGATGTCGGCGCTGTCGGGTGAGGAGTCGGCCCGAACCTCGCTGCCCAGCACGGCGCCGGCCACCCCGACCGATGCGCCGACGCTGTCGGGCACCCCGACCACATCGTCGCCGACGACGACCCCTACTCCTCGACCCGGCGGTTAGCCCTGGTCGCGCTGGCCTGATCGCGCGGGCGGATCACGATCTGGTCGAGGTCGACGTGCGGCGGCCGGGAGGCCACGAACCCGATCACCTCGGCGATGTCGCCCGCGGTCAGCGGAGTCAAGCCGGCATAGACCGCGTCGGCACGCTCGCGGTCGCCGTCGAAGCGCACCAGCGAGAATTCGGTGTCCACCATGCCGGGCGCGATCTCGGTGAGCCGCACCGGTTTTCCCAACAGTTCGCCGCGCAGCGTGCGGTGCAGCGCGCTCTGGGCGTGCTTGGCCGAGGTGTAGCCGGCGCCGCCGTCATAGATCTCGAACGCCGCGATCGAGGTCACCGTGACCACCAGGCCGTCGCCGGAGGCGATCAGCTTCGGCAGCAACGCCCGGGTCACCTGCAGCGTGCCCAGCACGTTGGTCTCCCACATCCACCGCCAGTGCTCGAGGTCCGCCTGGTCGACGGGCGCCAGGCCCTTGGCCCCGCCGGCGTTGTTGACCAGCACGTTCACCGAACCGGCGATGCTGTCGCACGTTTGCGCCAGCGCGGCGACCGCGGCCGGGTCGGTGACGTCGGCGGCCACCGCGGTGCCCCCGATCTCGTCGGCCAGCGCGGCGATCCGGTCCGTGCGGCGGGCCACGGCGATGACGTGAAAGCCTTGCCCGGCAAGGGTTCTCGCTGTCGCCTCGCCGATACCGGAGCTGGCGCCGGTGACCACGGCGACCGGTTGCCCGGCGTTCTCCCCGCTCGCTCCTTCCGGCGTCGTCGCCGGGCGGGTGCGCTGTTGTGGCGCAGGTGTCGTCATCGGCCCAACTTTAGTGACCGTGATACATTTGTCGGCTATGTACCGCAGTGCCCGCCGTCTGATGGCGGTCTGTCTCGTCGCCGACGGCGCGTGTTGTCGCCGCGCATGTTGCTGCTGACCCGCTGCGAGTAGCGCTCCTTATGGAGAGTTCGCCGGGTCGCAGCCGCAGCCAGACCCCATTCGGACTCTTGGAAGACTAAGGACGGCACAGCGTGCGCAACACCTCTCTCAGCTCCGTACCGCACCAGAACAAACCCCGCTCGCATCCGCGCGTGGTGGCACCCTCACTGCAGCTGCCCGACAGCGCCGGCGCGATGGTGCTCTCCGCCGTTCGCCAGCACGGCCCGATCGCCCGCGAGGCCATCGCCGGCGCCACCTCGTTGAGTGCGGCCACCGTCAACCGCCAGGTCAGTGCGCTGCTGGAGGCCGGACTGCTGCTGGAGCGCGCCGACCTGGCGACCTCCGGCGCGATCGGGCGTCCGCGCCGGCCGGTGGTTATCAACCACGAGCCGTTCCTGGTGCTCGGCCTGCATATCGGGGCCAAGACCACCAGCATCGTGGCCACCGACCTGCTCGGCCGCACTTTGGACGTCGTCGAGACCCCGACCCCGGCCAACGGCGCCGCGCCGGCGTTGGCGTCGCTGGCCGCCAGCGCCCGCCGGTATTTGACCCGGTGGCAGAAGCGCCGGCCGCTGTGGGTCGGGGTGGCGATCGGTGGCGCGGTCGACGGCACCACCGGCCATGTCGACCACCCGCGGCTGGGCTGGACGGCCGCGCCGGTCGGGCCGGTGCTGGCCGAGGAGCTGAGCCTGCCGGTCTCGGTGGCCTCCCACGTCGACGCGATGGCCGGCGCCGAGTTGCTGTTCGGCGCGCGCCGCCCGGCGACGGCCGGCCTGACCAGCCTGTACGTCTACGCCCGCGAGACGGTGGGCTACGCCCTGGTGATCGGCGGGCGGGTGCACAGCCCGGCCAGCGGCCCCGGCACCATCGCCGGTCTGCCGGTGTCCTCGGAACTGCTGGGCGGCTCCGGGCAGCTGGAAACCACCGTCAGCGACGAGGCGGTGCTGGCCGCTGCCCGCCGGCTGCGGATCCTGCCGGAGGGCAACAGCGCCGCGTCGGCCGCGGTGACGGGTCTGGTGCGCGAGGCGCGGGCCGGCGACGAGCGGGCGACGGCGCTGTTGACCGAACGGGCCCGGGCCCTCGGCGAAGCGGTGGCGCTGCTGCGTGACGTGCTCAACCCCGACGACCTGGTGGTCGGCGGGCAGGGCTTCACCGAGTATCCAGAGGGCATGGCCGAGGTGGAGCGGGCGTTTGCGGAGCGATCGGTGCTGGCGGAACGCACCATCCGGCTCACCGCGTTCGGCAACCGGGTGCAGGAGGCCGGCGCCGGCACGGTGTCACTGGGCGGGCTCTACGCCGATCCGGTGGCCGCGATGCGCCGCTCCCGCGGTCCGGTCGCCCGAGCGGTCCCGGAAGCGTCCGCCTGACGACGGCTGTAAAGATGGCGGGGTGGGGCGTGGCGTCGGATCCGATGTGCAACGAGTAGCGGTGTTGTCGGTTCACACCTCGCCGCTGGCCCAACCCGGCACCGGCGATGCCGGCGGAATGAACGTCTACGTGCTGCAGAGCGCACTGCACCTGGCCCGGCGCGGGGTGGCCGTGGAGATCTTCACCCGCGCCACGTCGTCGGCCGACCCGCCGGTGCAGCACGTCGCACCGGGGGTGCTGGTGCGCAACGTGGTGGCCGGGCCGTTCGAGGGACTGGACAAGAACGACCTGCCCACCCAGCTGTGCGCGTTCGCGGCCGGGGTGCTGCGCGCCGAGGCCGCCCACGAACCCGGCCACTACGACGTCGTGCACTCGCACTACTGGCTGTCCGGTCAGGTGGGCTGGCTGGCCGCCGACCGGTGGGCGGTGCCGCTGGTGCACACCGCCCACACCCTGGCCGGGGTCAAGAACGCCGCCCTGGCCGCCGGCGACAGCCCCGAACCGCCGCTGCGCGCGGTCGGTGAACAGCAGGTCGTCGACGAGGCGGACCGGCTGATCGTCAATACCGACGACGAAGCGAGCCAACTCGTCGCACTGCACGAAGCCGATCCGCGCCGGATCGACGTGGCTCACCCGGGGGTGGATCTGGAGGTCTTCCGCCCCGGCGACAAGCAGCGGGCCCGCGCCGCGCTCGGCCTGGCACCGCACGAGCCGATCGTCGCCTTCGTCGGCCGCATCCAGCCGCTGAAGGCGCCCGACATCCTGCTGCGAGCGGCCGCCAAGCTGCCCGGAGTGCGCGTGGTGGTGGCCGGCGGGCCGTCGGGCAGCAGCGGACTGGCGGCACCGGGCGGGCTGGTTCGGCTGGCCGCCGAACTGGGTATCAGCGACCGGGTGACGTTCCTGCCGCCGCAGTCCCGCGAGGATCTGGCCGCGCTGTTCCGGGCGGCCGATCTGGTGGCGGTGCCGAGTTACTCCGAATCGTTCGGGCTGGTCGCCCTGGAGGCCCAGGCGTGCGGCACGCCGGTGGTCGCCGCGGCCGTGGGCGGGCTGCCGGTGGCGGTGCGCGACGGTGTCACCGGGGGGCTGGTCGCCGGCCACGACATCGAGGCGTGGGCCGGGGCCATCGATGACCTGCTGCGACTCGGCGCCGGGCCGCGCGGCTGGGCGATGCGCCGCGCCGCGGTCGACCACGCGGCGACGTTCTCCTGGGAGCGCACCGTGGACGCCCAGCTGGCCAGCTACACCAGTGCGATCGAGGACTTCACCGCGGCGCGCGGTGAGCGGATGCGGGTACTCGGATCGGCGCGCCGGCCGCGGCGATGGCCGACGCGGCGTGGGGCGCGGGCGTGATCGCGGTGGCCGCACCGAATGCCCGATCTTCGGCGAGTGTGCGTTTTGGCACGCCCAACCCGGTAGTTCGGCTGCCAAACCGCACACTCGACGCAGATGGGCGGCGACTGTGACCCCCGGCGATGTGCGGCAGCTCATCGAGGACACCTTGGCGGCCGCCGAGCTGACGTATTCACAGTTCCCGGGCGCCCACGGCGGGCTGCCGGGGCTGGTGGTCGAACTGCCCGGCGAGCGCAAGCTCAAGACCAACACCATCCTCAGCGTCGGCGAGCACTCGGTGCGCGTCGAGGCGTTCGTCTGCCGCAAGCCCGACGAGAACCACGCCGGCGTCTACCGGTACCTGCTCAAGCGCAACCGCCGGCTCTACGGGGTGGCCTACACCCTGGACAACGTCGGCGACATCTACCTGGTGGGCCGGATGGCGCTGGCCTCGGTGACCGCCGACGAGATCGACCGGGTGCTCGGGCAGGTGCTCGAAGCCGTCGACTT
>CAYNJD010000135.1:0-8487 GCA_964397355.1 uncultured Mycobacterium sp.
CCCTTGCGCAGCTCCGGCTGCACCGTGCCTTCCAGCAGGGTGATCATGTCCTCGACCATGCCGTGCAGCTCGTCGGGGCTGTGCCGGTGCTCGGCCGACACCGCCTCCCGCCGGGTGCGCGACAGGCTCGGGGGCGGGTCGATCAATTTGAGCGTCAGCGCCTGCGGCCCGCGGCGACCGGCCGCGACACCGAACTCCACCCGCTGCCCCGCCTTGAGACCTTCCACACCCTCCGGCAGGGCCGAGGCGCGAACATAGACGTCTTCGCCCTCCTCCTGCGACAGGAAGCCGAAGCCCTTCGCGGCGTCGTACCACTTCACCTTGCCGGTCGGCACTGGTCTCACCTGCTTGTCTGACTGAATCTATGTACTCGGGGGACACAAATGAAGCGCCCCGCCATCGCAGGACGCGTCAGCAGCTGATCTTACTCGGATGGCGGCCCGCGGGGCACGCCGGTTTACTCGGTAGGCTGGTGGGGCCGCTGGATGAGACATGCGCCGGATGCCGAATGTGATCCGGGCGCTTTCCGGCCAACCGAATCGGATACGCACATGACGTTGAGGCAACGGGGTCCGCAGCCGACACCTCCGCAGGTGGACGCTGCCGGTGCGGGCGACAACAAGGCCACCCGGGAGGCCTTCGATCAAGCCGTGCAGCGGGCGATCGCCGGACAGCTGCCGACCTCCGGGCCGCTGGTCGACACGTTCGGCCGGGTGCACACCGACCTGCGGATTTCACTGACCGACCGGTGCAACCTGCGCTGTACCTACTGCATGCCGGCCGAGGGCCTGGACTGGATCCCCAGCCAGCACCTGCTCCAGGACGACGAGCTGATCCGGCTGATGCGCATCGGTGTCACCCGGCTGGGCATCACCGACATCCGGTTCACCGGCGGGGAGCCGCTGCTGGCCCGCCACCTCGAGGATGTGGTGGCCGCCGCGGCGAGCCTGCGGCCGCGCCCGGAGATCGCGCTGACCACCAACGGCCTGGGGCTGTCGCGCCGCGCGGGTGCGTTGGTGGCCGCCGGGCTGGATCGCATCAACGTGTCGCTGGACACCATCGACCGCGCCCACTTCGCCGAGATCACCCGGCGAGACCGGCTTCCCGACGTGCTCGACGGCCTGCAGGCCGCAGCGCAGGCCGGTATGGCGCCGGTGAAGGTCAACGCCGTGCTCGACCCCAAGATCACCGCCGAGGACATCATCAACCTGCTGCGCTTCTGCCTGCAGCACGACTACCACCTGCGGGTCATCGAGATGATGCCACTGGATGCCGAACACAAGTGGAGCCGCGACGCCGGACTCAACGCCGAACAGATATTGGAGGCGGTGCAGGCGCGGTTCGCGTTGCGACCCGATCCGAGGCCGCGCGGTTCGGCGCCTGCCGAGGTGTGGCTGGTCGAGGAAGGCCCGGACACCCCGGCCGGCACGTTCGGGATCATCGCCTCGGTGTCTCGCCCGTTCTGCGGGAGCTGCGATCGGACCCGGCTGACCGCCGACGGTCAGATCCGCAACTGCCTGTTCGCCGCCGAGGAGTCCGATCTGCGGGCGCTGCTGCGGGACGGCTCCGACGACGACGCCATCGAGCAGGCATGGCGTGCCGCAATGTGGACCAAGAAGGCCGGCCACGGCATCAACGACCCGGATTTCATCCAGCCGGACCGGCCGATGAGCGCGATCGGAGGCTGACTCATGACCCAGCAGGCAGGCGACACCACCGCGGTTGCGGTGACGGTCCGTTACTTCGCCGCGGCGCGGGCCGCCGCCGGGGCCGACGCCGAGACCGTCAACGTGCCCACCGGTGCCGGGGTGGCCGAACTCGCCGAGGCCCTCGCCGAGCGGAACGAGCGGTTGGCGAAGGTGCTGGACCGGTGTTCCTACCTGCGAGACGGCGTCGCGGTACGCGATCAGACGGCGGCGCTGCAGCCCGGAGAGACGATCGACGTGTTGCCCCCCTTCGCGGGTGGATAACATGATTTACGTCACATAACGAATTGATCACGGACCGACAACGGCTTGGTAGAGGGCGTCCTGACCAGCGCTGATACGACTGTTTCCTGGCGTTTTGAGAAGAACCGGCAGTGAAAACACCTTGTCACCCGAAGAGTGACTGACCGGGTAAGACCCGTTACGGTACATCTCCGGGTGCATCGAAAATCTTCCGATCGATCCACCTTTCCCCTCTCGTAGCGCCGAGCTCCATCCAACGGGCGGGGAAAACCGACGAATACCTGATGGATGGAGGCGGGGGACCCACCGGGCCCGCCGCGAGCGGACCGGGGCCATGACGAGCCCCTTGGGATGAAGCCGACGACGCACCGCTGTGCGCCGAGGCCGGGCTGTGTGTTGAGTCCGAATCCGACGCTGACCTCGCAGGCGTAGACAGAGAGGAATTGACCACCGCATGAGTGGACGGCATCGCAAGCCCACCCAGTCGAACGTCAACATCGCCAAGATCGCCTTCACCGGCGCCGTCATCGGAGGCGGCAGCCTCGCCCTCGCCGGGCATGCCGGTGCAGCCACCGATGACGAATGGGACCGGGTCGCCAAGTGCGAGTCCGGCAACAACTGGGGCATCAACACCGGCAACGGCTACCAGGGCGGGCTGCAGTTCGCGCCGAGCACCTGGAGCGCACACGGGGGCGGCAAGTACGCCCCGTCGGCGCACCTGGCCAGCCGCGAGCAGCAGATCGCGGTCGCCGAGCACGTGCTGGCGACCCAGGGCCGCGGCGCCTGGCCGGTCTGCGGTCGCGGCCTGTCCGGCGCGTCGCCGCGCGACGTTCCGCCGCCGGCCCCGGCTGACGCCCCCATCGACAACCCGGACGTCAACGGCGAGACCGTGGCCATGGACAACCCGATGGCTCCGCCGCCCGCGCCCGAACCGGCACCGTGGTGGATGCCGCCGCCGCCCGAGCCGGCACCCGCCAACGAGGACGCCGCGCCCGTGGCTCCCGCGGGCTGGATGCCGCCCGCTCCGGAGGCCCCGGCTCCCGAGGCTCCGGCCCCTGAGGCCCCGCCGGCCCCGATCGCAGAGGACCTGCCGCCGGCTCCGGAAGCCCCGGCTCCCGAGGCACCCGCTCCGGAGGCTCCTGCCCCTGAGGCCCCTCCGGCCCCGATCGCCGAGGATGCACCGCCGGCCCCCGAGGCCCCGTGGTGGATGCCCCCCGCACCGGAGGCTCCGGCGCCCGAGGCTCCGGCTCCCGAGGCACCCGCGCCCGGCGACGAGCCCGCCCCGGCGCCCGAGGACAAGCAGCAGGCGGTCTCGATCGGCTTCCACCAGCAGCTGTGGCAGGCGATCCGGTCGGAGAACGTCAGCGGCAACGACGCGCTGGACGCGTTCGCGCAGCAGCCGATGCGGGTCGGCTAGCGACCAGACGACAAAGAGGGGGCCGGTTGGACCGGCCCCCTCTTTTCGTGTCCGGGTTTCACGCCGAGCCGACCCACTCCTCGGTGTCGTCGGCGAAGAACTGGTGCTTCCACACCGGCAGCCGCGCCTTGATGGTGTCGACCAGCAGGGCGCAGGCGGCGAACGCTTCCCGGCGGTGATCGGCAGCCACCGCGGCCACCAGCGCGGCATCGCCGATGTGCAGGGTGCCGATCCGGTGGCTGGCCGCCAGCGCGCGCACCCCGCTGGCCAGTTCAGCGACCTCGGCGAGCACGTCGGCCATCACCTGCTGCGCCGACGGATGCGCGGAGTATTCCAGCCTCCTCACCCGCCGACCGTGGTCGTGGTCGCGGATCATGCCGACGAACCCGACGATCGCACCTGCGGCCCGGTGGCCCACCAGGTCCTCGTGTTCGGCCAGCACGATGGGCTGCTCGGTGATCGCCGCCCGCAGCACCTGCACACCGGTGGCGGTCATCGGTCGTGGTCTCCGCCGGCGAGTTGATCCAGCGCGTGGTCGAGCACGTCGGCGAGCACACCGAGCCCGTCGCGTACGCCGCCCGACGAGCCGGGCAGGTTGACGACCAGGGTTCGCCCGGCCACCCCGGACACGCCGCGGGACAGCACCGACGTCGGGACCTTCGGCAGTCCGGAGCGGCGGATGGCGTCGGCCAGGCCGGGTATCTCGTAATCGAGCACCGCCGCCGTCTGCGCCGGGGTGTCGTCGGTCGGCGAGATCCCGGTTCCGCCGGAGGTGATGACCAGGTCCACCGGTTCGGCCACCGCGGCCCGCAGCGCCGCACCGACCGGTTCGCCGTCGGCGACGACCTCCGGTCGCACCGGCGCGAAGCCGCGCTGCGCCAGCCAGTCGGCGATGATCGGCCCGGTGCGGTCGGTGTACTCCCCGGCCGAGGCCCGGGTGGAGGCGATGATGACGCGTGCGGTGCGGGTGCTCTGGGAAGTCACGGCCGCTCCCACGCCCCGGTGCGGCCGCCGTCTTTGCTGAGCACCCGGATGTCGTCGATGACGGCGGCGCGGTCGACGGCCTTGATCATGTCGTAGAGGGTCAGGGCCGCCACGCTCACCGCGGTCAGCGCCTCCATCTCCACCCCGGTGCGGTCGGTGGTGCGAACCGAGGCGGTGATGTCGATCCGGGATTCGCCGACCGCGAAGTCGACGTCGACACCGGTGAGCGCCAGTTGGTGGCAGAGCGGAATCAGATCGCTGGTGCGCTTGGCGGCCATGATGCCCGCCACCCGCGCGGTGGCCAGTGCATCGCCCTTGGGCAGTCCGCCGGCCGAGATCAGCTGCACCACCTCGGCGGTGGTGCGCAGCACGCCGCCGGCGACGGCGGTGCGTTTGGTCGTCGCCTTCGCGCTGACGTCGACCATGTGGGCCGCGCCGCTTTCATCGAGGTGTGACAGCGGTCCGGCGCCGGTCATGGCGGTCACCGCCTACCGGTTGACGACGGTGACCGGGTGCAGGTAGGGCAGCTCGTCGGACGGGAGCGGGAACACCAGGTCCCCGAACGGCGACAGTGCACCGGCCCGGTCGGTTCGTAGTTCGCTCACTGCGGGTTCACCGTCGGTCTCGGGCCAGCCGTTATCGACGTACCGCTTCTTGTTGTCCTGGTTTGCAGCCACGGCTCCTATTCTGACAGGTCGTGATCGGCGTCGTTCACCGGTTGGGCCTTACGCTGGTCGTCGATGACCGAACACGCCCGGGGTGTGCCGCTGGCATCGTGGCTGGCCGACCTGCCCGACGAGGGGTTGATCCGGCTGCTGGAGCTGCGGCCCGATCTTGCCCAACCGCCGCCCGGCAGCATCGCCGCGCTGGCGGCGCGGGCACAGGCCCGCCAGTCGATCCGGGCGGCCACCGACGAGCTGGATTTTCTGCGGCTGGCGGTCATCGACGCCCTGCTGGTGCTGGGCGCCGACGCGGCCACGGTCCCGGTGGCCGATTTGCTGCGGCTGATCGGTGAGCGTGCGCCCGCCGACGCGGTGACCGAGGCGTTGACCGACCTGATCGACCGGGCGCTGTGCTGGGGTTCGGCTGAACCCCACGGTTCGCTGCGGGTCGCCGCCGAGGCGGGCGCGGGCCTGCCGTGGCATCCGGGTCAGGTCATTCAGGAGGATGCGGCGCCCGAACACATCGCCGGGGCCATCGCCGATCTGGACGCACCGCAGCGCGACCTGCTGGACAAGCTGCTGACGGGCTCCCCGATCGGCCGCACCCGCGACGCGGCGCCCGGAGCACCGCCGGAGCATCCGGTGCCACGGCTACTGGCGGCGGGGCTGCTGCGGCGTATCGACGACGAAACGGTGATTCTGCCGCGGCTGGTCGGGCAGGTGCTGCGCGGTGAGCGGCCGGGACCGCTCGCGCTGCGACCGCCCGACCCGGTGGTGTCGCAGACCACGGCGGCCGACGTCGACGCGGCCGCCGCCGGTGCCGTTATCGACCTGCTGCGCGAGCTCGACGTGATCCTGGCGAGCCTGAGCACTGCGCCGGTGCCGGAGCTGCGCAGCGGGGGGCTGGGTGTCCGCGAGGTCAAGCGGCTGGCCAAGGCGACCGGCATCGACGAGGCCCGGCTGGGCCTGCTGCTCGAGCTGGCGGCCACCGCCCGGCTGATCGCGGCCGACTATCCCGACCCGGCGACCGTCGACGACCGGGACTGGCCCGACGCCGACGGCCCGTACTGGGCGCCGACGGTGCTCGCCGACCGGTTCGCCGAGCGACCGACCGCCGAGCGCTGGCACCTGCTGGCCGCGACCTGGCTGACGCTGCCGGCGCGGCCGGGCCTGATCGGCAGTCGCGGTGCCGACGGCAAACCCCGCGCGGCGCTGTCCACGCCGCTGTTTTCCACCGCCGCCCCGCTGGACCGCCGGCTGTTGCTGGAGCTGCTCGCCGAGCTGCCCGAGGGCGCCGGGACCGACGCGGTGAGCGCATCGCAGGCCTTGGTCTGGCGGCGGCCGCGCTGGGCCAACCGGCTGCAGCCCGCGCCGGTGGGTGAGCTGCTCGACGAGGCCCATGCGCTGGGCGTGCTGGGCCGCGGCGCGATCAGTTCGCCGGGGCGCGTGCTGCTGGCCGGGCCGGCCGACGACCCGGCGGCCGCCGTCGCGGCGATGACCCGGGCGTTGCCCGAACCGATCGATCATTTTTTGGTGCAGGCGGATCTGACCGTGGTGGTGCCCGGACCGCTGAAGCGTGAGCTCGCCGAGGAACTGGCCGTCGTCGCCGACGTCGAATCGGCCGGCGCGGCGATGGTCTACCGGGTGTCCGAACCGACCATCCGGGCTGCCCTGGACGTCGGGCGGACCGGCGCGGGGCTGCACGCGTTCTTCGAGAAGCACTCGAAGACTCCGGTCCCACAAGGGCTTACCTATCTGATCGACGATGTCGCGCGCCGGCACGGGCAGCTGCGGATCGGGATGGCGGCGTCCTTCGTGCGGTGCGAGGATCCGGCGCTGCTGGCGCAGGCGGTCGCGGTGCCGGCCGCCGAGGCGCTGGGTCTGCGGATGCTGGCCCCGACGGTGGCGGTGGCGCAGGCCCCGATCGCCGACGTGCTGGCGGCGCTGCGTGACACCGGTTTCGCCCCGGCCGCCGAGGATGCCACCGGCACGATCGTCGACATCCGGCCGCGCGGGGCGCGGGTGCCCACCCCGGCCGAGCGCCGGGCGCACCGCCCGCCCGCCGGGCCCAGCGGTGAGAGCCTGACCGCACTGGTGCGGGTGCTGCGCACGGTGACCGCGGCGCCGTTCGACAACATAAGGCTCTATCCGGGGACCGCGATTATCGTGCTAAAGCGGGCCGCGGCGGAGGGGGCCACGGTGCTGATCGGCTACGTCGACGCCGCCGGGGTGGCCACCCAGCGGGAGGTCTCCCCGGTGCTGGTCCGCGGCGGGCAGTTGGTGGCGTTCGACTCCACGTCGGGCCAGATGCGTGATTTCACCATCCACCGCATCACCTCGATCTCGTCGACCGAGCAGTGAGTGGCGTTGTCAGAGCCCTCCGGATAATGGGCCTATGCGCGCTGCCGACGATGCAGAGCGCCAGCGATAAGGAGGAGCAGCGCCATGAGCGGTGTTGACGGGCCGCTGATCGTCCAATCCGACAAGACCGTGCTGCTCGAGGTCGACCATGAGCAGGCCGGCGCCGCCCGCGCCGCGATCGCGCCGTTCGCCGAGCTGGAACGCGCCCCCGAGCACGTGCACACCTACCGGATCACCCCGCTGGCGTTGTGGAATGCCCGCGCCGCCGGCCACGACGCCGAGCAGGTGGTCGACGCACTGGTCAGCCACTCCCGGTACGCGGTGCCGCAGCCGCTGCTGGTCGACATCGTCGACACCATGGCCCGCTACGGGCGGCTGCAGCTGGTGAAGAGCCCGGTACACGGGCTGACCCTGGTCAGCCTGGACCGGGCCGTGCTCGAGGAGGTGCTGCGCAACAAGAAGATCGCCCCGATGCTCGGCGCCCGCATCGACGACGACACTGTGGCGGTGCACCCCAGCGAGCGCGGCCGGGTCAAACAGATGTTGCTCAAAATCGGTTGGCCCGCAGAGGATCTGGCCGGCTATGTCGACGGCGAGGCACATCCGATCGAGCTGCGCCAGAACGGCTGGCAGCTGCGGGACTACCAGGAGATGGCGGCCGATTCGTTCTGGTCGGGCGGCTCCGGTGTGGTGGTGCTGCCCTGCGGGGCCGGTAAGACGCTGGTCGGCGCGGCGGCGATGGCCAAAGCCGGCGCGACCACGCTGATCCTGGTCACCAACACCGTGGCCGGCCGGCAGTGGAAGCGCGAACTGGTGGCGCGCACCTCTTTGACCGAAGAGGAGATCGGCGAGTACTCCGGGGAGCGCAAGGAGATCCGGCCGGTCACCATCGCCACCTATCAGGTGATCACCCGGCGCACCAAGGGCGAATATCGGCACCTGGAGCTGTTCGACAGCCGCGACTGGGGGCTGATCATCTACGACGAGGTGCATCTGCTGCCGGCGCCGGTGTTCCGGATGACCGCCGATCTGCAGTCGCGGCGCCGGCTGGGGCTCACGGCCACGCTGATCCGGGAGGACGGCCGGGAGACCGACGTGTTCTCCCTGATCGGGC
>CAYNJD010000136.1:0-8483 GCA_964397355.1 uncultured Mycobacterium sp.
GATCCGCCGGCACCCGCGTTCCCACCGGCCCCGCCGTCACCGGTCGAGGAGACGGTGGTGCCGGTGTTGTTGCCGCCGTAACCGCCGCGTCCGCCGTCGGCGCCGTCGCCGCCGTCGCCGCCACGGCCGCCGGTCCCGGCCGCCTGACCACCGTTACCGGCGTTGCCCTGGCCGCCTTGGCCACCGGCACCACCGTTGCTGCCGGCACTGCCGGCGCCGCCGGCGCCGCCCGTGCCGCCGGTGCCGGTGAGGGAGTCACCACCGGTGCCACCGGTGCCTCCGATGGCGCTGCCCACGTCGCCGTCGCCGCCACGGCCGCCGTTGCCGGCCACCTGGCTGGCGGAGGCGTCGCCCCCGTTTCCTCCGGTCCCGCCGTCGCTGTTGGCTCCACCGTTACCGGCGTCGCCGCCGGCACCCCCGGTCCCGGATCCGGCGGCGTTACCGCCGGCGCCACCGTCGCCGCCATCGCCACCGTCACCACCGAATCCACCGTCGCCGCCGTCGGTGCCCGCGTCGGTGGCGGTGGCCGCGCCGCCGTTGCCGCCGGTGCCGCCGGTGGCGATGGCGTCACCGCCGTTGCCGCCGGTCCCGCCGGCTCCGGCGTTGCCCGTCGCACCGAGGGCGTTGCCGCCCGTGCCGCCGTCACCACCATCGCCGCCGTAGTAGACGCCGCCGGCGTCCCCGGCGACGCCGGGAGCGTTGGCGGCGTTGCCGCCGTTGCCGGCAATCCCGACTGCGTCGCCTCCGGTGCCGCCGCCGCCGGCGTCCCCGCCGTCACCGTTCACCGAATCGCCCCCGTTGCCACCCTGGCCGCCGTCCCCTGCGTAATTGACGTCGCCGCCGTCACCGCCGTTACCGGTGCCGGTCGCGTTGCCGCCGTTACCACCGTTACCGGTTTGGCCGCCGACCCCGCCGTTGCCGCCGAGCCCGCCGGTTCCGGTTCCCCAGGCCTTGCCGCCGTCGCTGCCGTCGCCGCCGTAACCGCCGTCACCGCCGTCGCCGCCGACGCCGCCGTCGCCACTGGCATTGGTGGCGTTCGAGCCGGCCCCGCCGTTGCCGGCCTGACCGCCGGTGCCGCCGGCCCCGCCGGTACCGCCGTTGCCGGAACCGAGTGCGTCACCGCCCAGGCCGCCGTCGCCGGCCTGGCCGCCGTAGCCACCGTCACCGCCGTCCTGGCCGGTACCGCTCATACCGGAGTTGCCCGCCGAGCCGTTGCCGCCGGTACCGCCGTTACCGCCGCGGCCTCCCGCACCGCCGTTACCGGTGCCGGCACCCTGACCGCCGGCGCCACCGGTACCGCCGTTGCCGCCGATGACCCCGTTGTTACCCGCGTTACCGGCCAGGGCCGCCACGGCGTCGCCGCCGGCCCCGCCGTTGCCGGCGTCGCCGCCGGCACCACCGGTGCCGTCGGTGCTGACGTCGCCGCCCGCGCCGCCGTCGGCGCCGGGTCCACCGGCCGCACCGTCCCCGCCGACACCGCCGTCACCACCATCGCCGCCGGCCCCGCCGGTACCGGTAGTGGCCGCCCCGCCGGCACCGCCGACGCCGCCGCCCCCGCCGTCCGCACCACCGGTGGTGAAGGTGGCACCGGAGCCACCGTCGCCGCCGTCACCGCCGTCACCACCGTCACCGGTCACCCCGGCGAACCCGCCGCCACCGCCGTCACCACCGGCACCGCCGCTGTGCGCGGCGCCGACACCGTTGCCGGCGTTGCCGCCGTCACCACCGTCACCACCGTTGCCGGTCGCGCCGGCCCCGCTCACATCACCGCCGGCGCCGCCGGCACCGCCGCCGCCACCGTCGCCGACATCGCCGTTGCCGAAGCCATCGCTGGCCCCACCACCACCGCCGTCACCACCGTTACCGGCGGTGCCGGACGCGCCGGCCCCGGTGACGTCACCGCCGTCACCGCCTGCGCCACCGAGGCCGCCGAGCGCACCGCCGGTGCCGGCGAGGCCGCCGTCACCACCGTTACCGGCGGTGCCGGTCCCACCGGCCCCGGTGAGGTCACCGCCGTCACCGCCATTGCCGCCCGCACCGCCGGTGGCGCCGCCACCATCGAATGTGCCGGCGTCGCCGCCGTCACCACCATTGCCGGCGGTGCCGGTGGGGGTGTCGCCGCCGTCACCGCCGTTGCCGCCGGCCCCGCCGTTGGTTCCGGCCACAGTCGCGTTGGCGCCGTCGCCGCCGTTGCCGCCGTTGCCGCCGCCGGGCGCGAAGGAACCCTGGCTACCCGCATTGCCGCCGACGCCGCCCGCCGCGCCGCCGCCACCGGGGGTGGCCGTGTTGTCCGCGCCGTCACCGCCGTCACCGCCGGCCCCGCCCCCGGTTGCGTTGTCGGCCCCGTCGCCGCCATTGCCGGCCGCCCCGGCGTTGCCGCCGTCGCCGCCGTCACCGGCCACCCCGATCCCGCCGGTGGTGTTGGTCACCGGTACCAGACCGCCGGCCCCGCCGGCACCACCGGTGCCGCCGTCACCGCCGACACCGCCATCACCGCCGTCATCGCCGGTGCCGGGCTGCCCGTCGGCGCCGTCGCCGCCGGCGCCGCCGTTACCACCGACACCGCCGTCACCGCCATGCCCGCCGGTGCCGGCCAAAGTGCCCGCTAAACCACCGCTACCGCCCTGGCCGCCGTTGCCGCCGTCGGTGCCCGGCATGCCGTTGCCATTGGAGAACACCCCGCCGGCCGTGCCGTCGGCGCCGGCCCCACCGATACCACCGACACCGCCGTTACCGTAGGTGCCGCCGGTACCACCGGTGCCGCCGTTACCGCCGACCCCGTTGGAGGCGACCACATTCCAGTCGCCCGCAGCGCCGGAACCGCCGTTGCCGCCGTGGGCGGTGCCGGTCGCCGGAACGGTGCCATCGGCACCGGTGTTGCCGGCGTTACCGCCGGCGCCGGTACCCGCGGCGCCGCCGCTGCCGCCGTTGCCGGCGGTGCCGATTGCCGATCCGACATTGCCACCGGTACCGCCGACCCCGTTGGAGGCGGCCACATTCCAGTCGCCCGCGGCGCCGTTACCGCCGTTGCCGGCGGCTCCCGCGTTGCCGCCGGCGCCGCCGTCCCCGCCGTCCCCGGCCGTACCCGCGGTGCCGTGCGCGGCCGTGCCGGCGTTACCGCCGTGGCCACCGGCGCCGCCGTCGAAGCCCTGGCCGCCGGCACCGCCGTCTTGCCCGGCCCCCAGGCCGTTGCCGTAATCGATGCTCCAATCGCCGTTCGCGCCGGTGGCGCCCTGGCCGCCGTTGGCGCCGGCACCGCCGACACCGCCGTCGCCACCGCTGCCGCCGTTGCCGGCCTGTGAACCGCCGGCACCGCCGTTACCGCCGGCGCCGCCGTTGCTGCCTGCGCTGGCCACACCGTTCGCCCCGTTGCCGCCGGTGCCGCCGTTACCGCCGTTGCCCGTGGCCCCGCCGTCGCCGCCGTTGCCGCCGTTACCGCCGGCCACGTTCGGGTCGGTGCTGGCCAGGCCGTTACCACCATCGCCGCCGTCACCGCTTTCAGTGGTGGTGGCACCGGCGTTGCCGGCAGCCCCCGCCGTGCCGAAGACGGTGCTTCCAACCCCGGCGGTGCCTGCGCCACCTGCCACGCCGGCGTCCCCGCCGGCACCGCCGTTGCCGGCATCGAGGTGACCGATCACACCGCTGGCGCCGTCACCGCCGTCACCGCCGGCACCGTTGGCACCGCCATCACCGGCTGCGCCGCCGGTGCCGAACATGAATCCGCCGGAACCACCGTTTCCGCCGGTACCACCGTTGCCACCGTCACCGCCGTCGGATCCGTCACCGTCACCGGTGGCGAAACTGCCGTCCGCACCCGTCTGACCGGTCGCGCCGTCACCACCGGCACCGCCCGCACCACCAACGGCGAAGAAGGAGAACTGCCCGGCGTTACCGCCGGAACCGCCGGCACCGCCGTCGACATGCGCCGAACCGGTGACGCCGTCGCCACCGGCACCGCCATCGCCGCCATTACCTGCGAACAGGCCACCGGCGCCACCGTCACCGCCGGCGCCGCCGTCGGAGCCGGAACCGCCGGCGCCGCCGTCACCCCACATGTTGGCGTCGCCACCGGCGCCGCCGTCGTGGAATCCGTCACCGGCGCTGTAGCTGTAACCGGCGCCGCCGTTGCCGAACAGCCAGCCGCCGTCCTGGCCGTCCGGGTCGGCGGCGGTTCCGACGGCACCGTTGCAGATGAACCCGCAACTGTCCGCGGACGCCCACGCCGCGCCCAGCGGGTTGATCAGGTTGTTGTCGACCCAGTCACCGAACTCGGTACCGATCCAGTTGGTGCTCACCCAGGCGTTGACGTCGGACATGAACGAGTTGAACGCGGCATCCAGCCCGAACGGGTCGGCCACGGCTGCCGCAGCGGTCGCGTCGAAGGCGGTGTCGTCGAACAACGACGACCACGCCACCGGGTCGACGAAGGAACCCCAGTCGATGCCGTCGAACGGCATCACCCACGTCGAGGGATCGAACAGGTCGGCCAGACCGAAGTCATCGGCCCGGGCCTGCGGCGTGAGCGCCAGCGGCGTCATCCCGAACGCCAGGAACGCACTTGCCGCAGCCCCGGCGCCGGCGACCCGGCTCGTCTTGCCCTTACGCGCGGAATTCCGCCCCACCCTGCGGTTGCTGTCAGCCATCACACGACCTCCCCGTGAACACACGGATGCTTAAAGCTCGCTAAGACGCCTTAGGTTATTTCGGTGTTCGGCGGAGTTCATAGAGCAATCAACTACCCTAGTTTTTCCGGGAAAGGACCGCTTGCCTACTCGCTCGGGCCGCGGCGACCGGGCATCATTGCACGGCCAACCGGACGAGTCGACGGGTAAACCTGCAGGCTCGCGGCCTGCTGAGGTGGGATCAGACCGGCAGCAGCCGGTCGATCACCGCGGCCAGTTGCTTGGCGGAGCGGCATTCGTGCATGGGGATCACGTCCTCATACCGCGGGATCGCGGAATCTCCGCTGCCCCACAGGTGTCGAGGCTCGGGATTGAGCCAGTGCGCGTGGCGGCTGGCGGTCACCAGATGACTCAGCACGTCCACGCCCGGGTCGCGGTAGTTGGTGCGGCCGTCGCCGAGCACCAGCAGCGCGCTGCGCGGCGACACCACGCTCGGATACTGCTCGGCGAATGAGACGAAGGCGTTGCCGTAGTCGGAGTGGCCGTCACGGGTGTAGACGCCGGACTCCCGGGTGATGCGCTGCACGGCCACCGCCAGGTCGGCCTCCGGGCCGAACAGGTGCGTCACCTCGTCGGTGGTGTCGATGAACGCGAATACCCGAACGCGCGAGAACTGTTGGCGCAGTGCGTGTACCAGCAACAACGTGAAGTGGCTGAACCCGGCGACCGAGCCGGACACGTCGCACAGCACCACCAGCTCGGGGCGGGCCGGGCGCGGCTTGCGCAGCACCACGTCGATCGGCACCCCACCGGTGGACATCGAGCGCCGCAGCGTCTTGCGCAGGTCGATGGTGCCGGCCCGGGAGCGCCGGCGGCGGGCGGCCAGCCGGGTGGCCAGGGTGCGGGCCAGTGGCGCCACCACCCGGCGCATCTGGCGCAGCTGATCCCCGGAGGCCCGCAGGAACTCCACGTTCTCACTCAGTTGCGGGATGCCGTACATCTGCACATGCTCGCGGCCCAGCTGTTCGGCGGTGCGCCGCTTGGTCTCGGCGTCGACGAGCTTGCGCAGCTGAGCGATTCGCTGCCCGGCCATCGCCTTGGCGATCTGCTCCTGGGTCGGGGTGGGCTCGTCACCGTAGGGGGCCAGCAGCCCGGCCAGCAGCCTTGCCTCCAACTCGTCGAGCGCCAGCGCCTTGAGCGCTTGATAGGCGGAGTAGGACGGGCCGCGGCTGGAGCGGTACTGCCCGTAAGCCCCCACGATCGCCGCGATCATCGCCGAGAGCCGCGGGTCGGTCTCGGCCAGATCGGGATTGGCCGTCAACAGCTCGGCCAGCATCTCCCGCATCGCCTCGGCGTCCTCGGGCAGCGGCACGTCGTCGGCCGACTGCGGGTCCTCGGAGATCACCACGGTGCGCCCGCCCAGCGCGGCCGGAAACCACAGGTCGAACATGGCGTCGTAGGTGTCGCGATGATCCGGCCGGCGCAGCACCGCGCAGGCCAGGCCTTCGCGCAGCACCTCCCGATCGCCCAGTCCGAGCGCGGCGAGCACCCGGCCGGCGTCGACGGTCTCCGACGGGCCCACCGAAATCCCCTGCCCCCGTAGGGCTTCGACGAACTCCACCAGATGCCCCGGGATACCGTGCGGGGCCAGTGGCTGCGGCGGGCGGATTCGGCGCATCAGTTCAGTCGCAGTTCCCCTGCCGCGCGCACCTGGTCGGACTGGTGCTTGAGCACCACACCGAGGGTGGCGGCCACGGTGGCGTCGTCGATGGTGTCCAGGCCCAGCGCCAGCAGCGTTCGGCCCCAGTCGATGGTTTCGGCCACCGACGGCAGCTTCTTGAGCTGCATGCCGCGCAGTACGCCGATGATGCGCACCAGTTCGGCGGCCAGATGCTCGGGCAGCTCGGGCACCCGGGACAGCAGGATGCGGCGCTCCAGGTCCGGGTCGGGGAAGTCGATGTGCAAAAACAGGCAGCGGCGCTTGAGCGCCTCGGACAGCTCCCGGGTGGCATTGGAGGTCAGCACCGTGAACGGGGTCCGGGTGGCGGTGATGGTGCCCAGTTCCGGGACGGTGACCGCGAAGTCGGACAGCACCTCCAGCAGCAGACCCTCGATCTCGATGTCGGCCTTATCGGTCTCGTCGACCAGTAGCACCGTCGGATCGGTGCGCCGGATCGCGGTCAGCAGCGGACGCGACAGCAGGAACTCCTCGGAGAACACGTCTGTTTTGGTGGCGTCCCAGTCGCCGCCGCCGGAGCTGGACTGGATGCGCAGGATCTGCTTGGCGTGGTTCCACTCATACAGCGCCCGGGCCTCGTCGACGCCCTCGTAGCACTGCAGCCGCACCAGCCCGGCGCCGGTGGCGGCGGCCACCGCGCGAGCCAGTTCGGTCTTGCCGACCCCGGCCGGCCCCTCCACCAGCAGCGGCTTGCCCAGCCGGTCGGCCAGGTACACCGCGGTGGTGGTGGCGGTGTCGGCCAGGTAGCCGGTCTCGGCCAGCCGGCGGGCGACGTCATCGATGTCGGCGAAGAACGGCGCAGAACGCGCGGGGGTCTGCACGGGCAGCGGTCTCCTAGCGATTGCGGTGTCAGGCGGGCCGGGTATGGCCTTCGCCCCACACGATCCATTTGGTCGAGGTCAGCTCCGGCAATCCCATCGGCCCACGCGCGTGCAGCTTCTGGGTGGAGATGCCGATCTCGGCACCGAAACCGAACTGCTCTCCGTCGGTGAACGCCGTGGACGCGTTGACCATGACCGCGGCGGCATCGACCTGCTCGCTGAACCGCTGGGCGGCGGCCATGTTGGTGGTGACGATGGCCTCGGTGTGGCCGGTGCCGTACTCGTTGATGTGGTCGATCGCGTCCTCGAGCCCGTCGACCACACTCAACGCGATGTCCATCGCCAGGTACTCGCGGCGCAGGTCGTCCTCGGGGGCGGCGGCGTCGGCGTCGCCGTGCACCGTGACCCCGGCGGCGGTCAGCGCGTCCACCAGCCGCGGCAACGCGGCCGCGGCGATGGCGCGGTCGACCAGCAGGGTTTCGGCGGCGTTGCAGACGCTGGGCCGACGGGTCTTGGAGTTCAGCAGGACCTGTTCGGCGACGGCGAGATCGGCGGCCTCATGGATGTAGACGTGGCAGTTGCCGACACCGGTCTCGATGGTCGGCACCAGCGCGTCGCGCACCACGGCGTCGATCAACCCGGCCCCGCCGCGCGGAATCACCACGTCGACCAGCCCACGGGCCTGGATCAGATGGGTGACGGTCGCTCGGTCGGCCGCCGACAGCAGCTGCACCGCGTCGGCGGGCAGATCCTCGTCGGCCAGCGCGCCCCGTAACACGTCGACCAGCGCGGCGTTGGAGTGCGCCGCCGACGAGCTGCCGCGCAGCAGCGCGGCGTTGCCCGACTTCAGCGTCAGCCCGAACGCGTCCACGGTGACGTTGGGCCGGCCCTCGTAGACCATGCCCACCACGCCCAGCGGAACCCGCTGCTGGCGCAGCTGCAGCCCGTTGGGCAGCGTGTAGCCGCGCAGCACCTCACCGACCGGGTCCGGCAGCCCGGCCACCTGGCGCAAGCCCGCGGCGATTCCCTCGACACGCTGGGCGTTCAGCGCCAATCGGTCCAGCATGGCCTCGGGTGTGCCGGCGGCCTTGGCGGCGGCCAGGTCTTCGGCGTTGGCGGCCAGGATGGTCTCGGCGTGGGCCAGCAGCGCGTCGGCCGCGGCGTTCAGCGCACTGTTCTTGGCCGCGGTGGACAGCGAGGTCAGCGCCCGGGAGGCGACCCGGGCCCGGCGGGCGGCGTCGTGGACCTCTTGGCGCAGGTCGGGAAGCACGGGGACGCTCATCGTCCCAGGGTATCGGCGAA
>CAYNJD010000137.1:0-8480 GCA_964397355.1 uncultured Mycobacterium sp.
TCGGCGGCGACCACGAAACACACCACCGGGGCGGCACCCAACCCGGCCAGCGTGTTCGGCAGGAACCGTTCGTGGCCCGGAACGTCGACGAAGGACACCCGCCGACCGGAGGGCAGCGCGGTCCAGGCGAACCCCAGGTCGATGGTCAGCCCGCGCCGCCGCTCCTCGGCCCACCGGTCGGGTTCCATCCCGGTGAGCGCGCGCACCAGCGTCGACTTGCCGTGATCGACATGGCCGGCAGTGGCTATAACAAACACCCTCAGCCGCCGAAATCGAGGGCTGCGCGCACCGCGGCCAGCAGTCGGTCGTCGTCGGCTTCGGGCACACAGCGCAGGTCGAGCAGGCAGGCGCCGTCGTGTACCCGCGGCACCACCGCGGGGTCGCCCGCGCGCAATCGGGCAGCAGCCCACTCCGGCAACCGCACCGCCCAACCCGGCAGCGGCACCCCGGGGGCGCCGCCGCCGCCGACCCGGCCGTCGTGGGCGACCACGGTGGCACCGACCGCGGCGGCCAACCGTGCGGCACGGGCCCGCAGCCGACCGGGGTCGGCGTGTAGTGCCCGGACCACCGGGGGCGCGGCGCCGGCGACAGTGGCCTCCAGGGCGGCCAGCGTGAGTTTGTCGGCGCGGACCGCACGGGCCAGCGGGTGCCGGGCCAGCCGGGCGATGATCTCGGCGCGGCCCAGCAGCAGACCGGCCTGCGGCCCGCCCAGCAGCTTGTCGCCGCTGGCGGTGATCACATCGGCGCCGTCGGTCAATGCGGTGGCCGCGTCCGGTTCGTCGGGCAGCAGCGGGTCGGGGGACAGCAGCCCGCTGCCCAGGTCCATGACCAGCGGCACGCCGTGTTCGCTTGCCAGCGGACGTAATTCACGCAACTCGACGGCGGCGGTGAACCCGCTTACGGCGAAGTTGCTCGGGTGGACTTTGAGGATGCAGCCGGTCTGCGGGCCGAGTGCCTCGGCGTAGTCACGCAGGTGGGTGCGGTTGGTGGTGCCCACTTCGCGCAGCGTCGCCCCGGTGGACGCGATCAGGTCGGGCAGCCGGAACCCGGCGCCGATCTCGATCAACTCACCGCGGCTGATCACCACCTCCCGGCCGGCGGCCAATGCGGTGGTCGCCAGCACCAGGGCAGCGGCACCGTTGTTGACCACCAGTGCATCCGAGGCGGCCGGACACGCGGCCAGCAGCGCGGCGCGCGCCGCGACACCGCGTTTGGAGCGGGCGCCGGTGCACAGGTCCAGTTCGACGTCGACGTAGCCGCTGGCGGCCACCAGCGCATCGACCGCCGCCGCCGACAGCGGCGCGCGGCCGAGGTTGGTGTGGACCACCACACCGGTGGCGTTGAGCACGGGCCGCAGCGTTGCCCCGGAGTGCCTCGAAATACTGTCCAAGACAGTGGATTCGACACGGTTAGGGTCCAGTTCACCGCGGCGTGCCCGGTCTTGGGCATCGCGCACCAGCCCGCGGACTACGTGTTCGCCGAGCCGGGATCGGGCCGCGCGAACCGTGGGCAGCGCCAGCAGTGCGTCGGTGCGCGGAATGGCGCGACGCGGATCGACCTGGTTCACGGCACCTCCTTGCATGCGGAGGCGGACGGGAATCGAACCCGCCAGACCGAGATGCTCGGCCTCACCGGTTTTGAAGACCGGGGAGCCCACCAGGACCCAAACGCCTCCGTCGATCAACTTAGTCGGTGAGATTTCGGCGCGGTATTCGTCGCTCAGCGACGATTATCGCGCCGAAATCGCCGGACGACTTAGCCTGGGTGCGTGAAATCCACCCGTGACATCCGACTGACCGGCTACGCACACGGTGGCGGCTGCGCCTGCAAGATCCCGCCCGGCGAGCTGGAGGATGCGGTGCGCGGTCTGACCGGCCAGGCGCACGATCACGTGCTGGTCGGTCTCGACGACGGCGACGACGCGGCCGCGGTGCTGGTCCGCGACGACCTGGCGGTGCTGTCCACCGCGGACTTCTTCACCCCGGTCGTCGACGACGCCTACGACTGGGGCCGGATCGCCGCGGCCAACGCGCTCTCGGACATCTATGCGATGGGCGGGACCCCGGTGGTCGCCATCAACCTGGTCGGCTGGCCGCGCGAGACGCTTCCGATGGAGCTGATGACCGAGGTGCTGCGCGGCGGGCTGGCGGTGGCCGAGCAGGCGGCTTGTCCGGTGATCGGTGGACACTCCATCGACGATCCAGAACCCAAGTACGGCATGGCGGTCACCGGCGTGGGCGACCCGAACCGGCTGCTGCGCAACGATGCCGCCGCACCGGGACTGCCGCTGACGCTGACCAAACCGATCGGGGTGGGGCTGCTCAACAACCGGCACAAGCGCACCGGTGAGGTGTTCGACGACGCGATCGCGTCCATGGTCGGGCTGAACCGTGACGCTGCGCGGGCCGCGGTGTCGGCCGGCGCACGGGCGGTCACCGACGTCACCGGGTTCGGCCTACTCGGCCACCTCTACAAGATGTGCCGGGCATCGGGGGTGGGCGCGGTGATAGACCGCGGCGCGGTTCCGGTGATCGATGGCGCCGCCGAGGCACTGCGCGACGGGTTCGTCTCGGGCGGCACCCGCCGCAACCTGGACTGGGTGCGTCCGCACCTGCGGCCCGGTCCCGGGATCAGCGACGACGACCTGCTGCTGCTGGCCGACGCGCAGACCTCCGGCGGCCTGCTGGTTGTCGGTGAGCTTCCCGGGTACCCCGTGATCGGACATACCGTGGCAACAAGCGGAATCGAGGTGCGATGAGCCAGTTCAAGGTGGGCGATCACGTGCGGTGGAACTCCGAAGCCGGGCAGGTGAGCGGCAAGATCATTAAGGTTCACACCCACGACACCGACTACAAGGGGCACCGCCGGCACTGCACGCCCGAGGACCCCCAGTACGAGATCAAAAGCGACAAGACCGATCACATCGCCATGCACAAGGGAGCGGCGCTGCACAAGCTCGACGACTGACGGCCGCTCACGCCACCTGCAGCCACAGGTCGGGGCCGAAGACCTCGTAATGGATGCCGTCGGAGGGAATTCCCCGGTCCACCAGCTGTTGTCGCACCGACTGCATGAACGGCAGCGGGCCGCAGAGGTAGACCTGCACATTGTCGGGCAGCGCCATCTCGGCCAGATCCACCGGCATCCCGATCTGGCCGTACCAGGTACGCATGATCGCGTCCGGTAACTGGGCCACCAGGTCGCTGAGTTCGCTGCGATGCGGATGCGCCGCTCGGGACTGGTCGGCGTGAACCACCCATACCGGCCGCTGGTCGCCGGTGTCGACCAGGTGCCGCAGCATCCCGATCATCGGCGTGCAGCCGATACCGGCGGACACCAGCAACACCGGAACTTCCTCCGGCACCAGGGTGATGTCGCCGAACGGGTGCGACAGCGTCAACACATCGCCTTCGAACACCGTCTCGTGGATGAAATTCGAGACCTGGCCGGCCGGCGCCGCCGCAGCCGCACCGACCCGTTTGATGGTGATGCGCCAACCGCCGCGATCGGCGGAACTGATGCTGTACTGCCGGATCTGACGGGCGCCGTCGGGCAGCGTCACCGCGACCGAGCTGTACTGGCCGGGACGGAATTCGGGCAGCGCCTTGTCCACGCCGGCCAGCGTCAGCGCGATGCAGTCCGGGGACTCCTGGGTGCGGGTCAGCACCCGTGCGGACAGCCACACCGCGCCGGGGTCGACACCGGCGCGCCGGTAGAGATCGGCTTCCCTGCCCATCAGCGCATGCGCCATCAGCCAGTACACCTCGTCCCAGGCCGCCGCCACCTCGGCGGTGACCGCATCACCGAGCACCGTCACGATCGCGCCGAACAGGTAGTCGTGCACCATCTGGTACTGGTCGGCGGTGATCCCCAGCGAGGCGTGCTTGTTGGCGATCCGGGAAAGCACCTTGTCCGGAGGCGGGGCATCGTCGGCGACCAACAGCGCCGCGAAGGAGGCGATCGCGCCGGCCAGCGCCCGCTGCTGATCCCCGCTCGCCTGGTTGCCCCGGTTGAACAGGTCGCGTTCCAACGCGGGGTGATCAGCGAACATGGTCGCGTAGAACAGCCGCGTGATCTCTTCGATGGCCGCGCCGACGGCGGGCAGGGTTTCCTTGATGACGGCAGCAGATTGTGGACTTAGCATCGCCGGCGACCTTTCCGCTGGATCCGGCTGTTGCTTCACCAGCCTGCGCGCCAGGTGCTACGTCGCCGTCACACCGGCGTTAACGGCAGTGAACCGTCTGCTCACGTCGCGTGACGTCGGCCGCGGACCGCGCGGCGGCGTGGCGTGCGCCACCCGCATTCCGTCACCCCGCCGTGGTGATCGAATCCCCGGTGATGCCCGCCGCGCGCCGCGCCGCCAGCCGGTTCTTCTGCGGTTCGATGGTGTAGCGCGGGTCCTTGGCCGAGGCGATCCCGGCCTCGAACACCGCGAACCGGGTCAGCGCCGACGCTGCCAGCAACGCCGCCCCCGACAATGCCGCCACCACGCGATGCCGTCCGCCCAGCAGCGATCCCAGTCCGCCGGCGATCGCCAGCCGCTCACTGGCACGCAGCATCGCCCCCGGCCGGCCCTCATGCAGTGGCTCGGCGGCGATCGGGTCCATCCGGTGCGCCATGGCTCGGGTCGCGATCACGTCGCCGACCACACCCAGCACCGCCAGGCGGCGTGCCGGACCGGCCTCGTCGACCGGCGTGGTGAGCATCGCCAGACCCCCGGAAGCCAGGCTCGCGGAGCTGACGAATACGAACGGCAGGTCGCGGTGGGCGCCGTGCCAGGTCGGAGTGGCGGTGTCGCCCAACAGGACTGCGGTGTAGACCGCCAGCGGCGCCGCGAACACCGCGGCCTCCACGCCGGCCGGCCCCTCCACGGTGCGCAGCACACCGCGCAGCGGGCCCAGCGGCAGCCGTTCGCCGGTCATCCGATCCACCTCGGCAGCGGCCGCCACCCCGATACCCGCGCTGAATCCCGACAGGATCCACGATCCCAGGCTCATCGGTGAGGTCAGCTTGATGGTGCGCAGCATGTTGACGAAGCGTTCCGGTCGGCCGAGGTCGCTGATCAGCGCCGCCGCGCTCAACACCACGGCGCCCAGCGCCGCCAGCCGGGAGTTGCGCCGCAGGATCCGTCGGCCGGTGAGCTGCGCTCCGGCGGCCAGCAGCCCCGAACCGCCGGCCACACCCCCGAGGAACAGATACGCGGCGATCTCGTGGCTCCATGGCGCGGGCTTGACCACCGGGCGCCCGTAATAGGACGTGAACTGCGCGTCCGGCACCATCGGCAGCTCGCGGCCGCCGTCACCGCGACCACCGCCACGACGCCGGCGCCGGCGTGGCTGCTGCTGGGTGCTCACCGGCGGCCCCCCAGAAACGCCAGCGCGGCCGCGCCGATCATGCCCGCGGCGGCCAACGCCGACCGCTTGAACATCGCCGGCAGGTCGGCGGTGCCCACCCGCGGGTCCGGTGGCAGCCCGTACACCTCCGGCTCGTCGAGCAGCAGGAACACCGAGCCGGTGCCGCCGACGCCGTCGTGCGGGTTGGCGCCGTAGAGCCGGGCCTCGGTGCGGCCCGCCGCGTGCAGCCGGGCGACCCGCTCGCGGGCCTCGACCACGAGATCTTCGTGGTCACCGAACTTGATCGACTCGGTCGGGCAGGTCTTGGCGCAGGCGGGGCTCTCGCCGTCGACCAGCCGGTCGTAGCACATGGTGCACTTCTGGGCGATTCCGGTGTTGGGCACGCCCGGTGCGGTGCCGCGGTCGGACTTCGGCGCCGCGGTGCCGTCGGTGCGGCGCTCGATCACCCCGAACGGGCAGGCCGGAACGCAGTTGCCGCAGCCGTTGCAGACGTCGTCCTGCACCACCACCGTGCCGAATTCGGTGCGGAACAGCGCGCCGGTCGGGCAGACGTCCAGACACCCGGCGTGGGTGCAGTGCTTGCACACATCGGAGGCCATCAGCCACCGGAACTGGTCGGTGTCGGGTGGGGTGACATCCGTTGGCGCACCAGGCATTTTCGGCATTCCCAAGTCGATCAGCCGGCGTCCGCTCTCCCGCGCCGCGGAGATGGCGTCGGCGTCTTGCTCGATGAACGCCACGTGCCGCCAGGTGTTGGCGCCCAGCGCGCCGGTGTTGTCGTAGGAGGACCCGAGCAGTTCCAGGTCGCCGTCGGCCGGGTTGTGGTTCCACTCCTTGCAGGCCACCTCGCATGCCTTGCAGCCGATACAGATCGCGGTGTCGGTGAGGAATCCCTTGCGCGGCTGTTGCTCCGGCCACCGGGCGTCGGCGACGGGATCGGTCGGTCCGGACAGTTGACCCATCACTTCCGCCTTTCCGGAGGGGTATCGACATTGCCGGTCTCCGGTGTTGCGCCGGAACGGCTTTGGTATTCGGCGATCAGCCGCAGCAGTTCCGCGCCGCGCGGACGCCGGCCCGGCCGGATATCGCACGAACCGGCCTTGGATTCCTGAATCTGCACATTGGGGTCCAGGGTCACGCCTAGCAGGTCGTTGGCGGCATCACCGCTGACGACCGCGTCGCCGCCGACCCCCCAGTGGTAGGGCAGTCCGATCTGGTGCACGGTTTGCCCGCCCACCGTCAGCGGCGTCATCCGGTCGGTCACCAGCACCCGCGCCTCGATCGCCGCCCGCGGCGAGATGATGGTCGCCCAGCCGTAGTTCTGCAGGCCCCGCTCGGCGGCCAGCGCCGGGGAGACCTCGCAGAACATCTGCGGCTGCAGTTCGGCCAGATACGGCAGCCAGCGGCTCATCCCGCCGGCGGTGTGGTGCTCGGTGAGCCGGTACGTGGTGAACACGTAGGGGTAGACATCGGCGCCCGGCTCACCGGCACTCGGAGCGGACAGATTGTCCTTGCGGGGGAACGTGATTCGTGCGGGGTTGCGCTGCTGGGCATGCAGCGCGTTGGCGATCGGCGACTCCTGCGGCTCGTAGTGCGTGGGCAGCGGGCCGTCGACCACACCCTTCGGCGCGAACAGCCAGCCCTTGCCGTCGGGCTGCATCACGAACGGATCGTCGCCGGCCAGCGCGGCCGGGCCGCCGGCGGCCGGGTCCGGTCGAGCGCCCGGCGCGCGGTCGATCACGAAGTCGGGCACGTCGTCGCCCGTCCAGCGGCCGGCTTCTGCATCCCACCAGACGTAGCGTTTGCGTTCACTCCACGGCACGCCGTCGGGGTCGGCTGATGCGCGGTTGTACAGGATCCGCCGATCCGACGGCCAGGCCCAGCCCCACTGCGATTGGCTGCGTCCGGGGCCGCCGCCCGGCACTCGGCGGGCGGCCTGGTTGACGCCGCCGGCGTACACCCCGGAATAGATCCAGGCGCCGGCGGCGGTGGACCCGTCGGCGCGCAATTCGGTGTAGGACGACAGCGTCCGGCCCGCATCATCACCGGTGAGCGCGTGCCCGTTGATCTCGGCCAGCACGAACTCCGGGTCGGGGTCGCCGTGCTCATCGACCGGGTAGTCCCAGACCAGATCCAGCAGCGGTCTATCCCGCGGATCGGTGGACCCGGCGAGCTTGGCGCGAATCCGGTTGCCCAGCTTGATGAAGAACTCCAGCTCGCTGATGGCGTCCCCCGGCGGGGCGACGGCCTGATGACGCCACTGCAGCAGCCGCTGGGTCTGGGTGAACGTGCCGGCTTTCTCGACGTGGCTGGCCGCCGGCAGGAAGAACACCTCGGTCTCGATGTCCTCGGTACGCAGCTCGCCGGAGGCGATCTCGGGACCGTCCTTCCACCAGGTGGCCGACTCGATCAGGTTCAGGTCCCGCACCACCAGCCACTTCAGGTGCGACATGCCCAGGCGCTGCTGGCGGCCGTTGGCCGAACCGACCGCCGGATTCTGGCCCAACAGGAAGTAGCCCTCGACCTGGCCGTCCAGCATCCCGGTCACCGCCTGGTAGGTGCCATGCGCGCCGGTCAGCCGCGGCAAATAGTGATAAGCCCAGTCGTTGTCGGCGGTCGCGGCATCGCCCCACCACGCCTTGAGCAGACTGATCAGGTATGCGTCGGCGTTGGCCCAGAATCCCTTCTGGCTCTTCGGCCCGACCCGGTCCAGGTAGGCGGCGATGGTGTCGTCGCGCCCGGCCTTGGGCATCGGCAGATAGCCGGGCAGCATGTCGTAGAGCGTCGGAATGTCGGTGGAGCCCTGGATGCTGGCGTGCCCGCGCAGCGCCATGATGCCCCCGCCCGGCCGGCCCACGTTGCCCAGCAGCAGCTGCAGGATCGCGGCGGTGCGGATGTATTGGGCGCCCAGGGTGTGCTGTGTCCACCCGACGGCGTAGGCGAAACAGGTGGTGCGCTCGCGCCCCGAGTTGGTCGTGACCGCCCGTGCCAGGTAGTCGAACGTCTCGGTGTCGATGCCGCAGACATCGCGGACCATCTCACGCGTGTAGCGCGCATAGTGTCGCTTGAGGATCTGGAACACCGTGCGCGGGTGGGTCAGCGTTTCGTCGCGGGCACTGTCGGCTT
>CAYNJD010000138.1:0-6975 GCA_964397355.1 uncultured Mycobacterium sp.
GACGTCGCTGGGCATGATCGAACCGACCCCGGGCACCACGCGGTTGAGCATGCCGTTGAGCGCCTGCAGGAAGGAGTTGGCGGCGTTCACGCCCGCCGACTGGCCGCCGGCGGCCGCTCCGGGGACGCCGGGCAGCGCCGGGGCGCCGGCCGGAGCCGGCATCGGCAGCGGGTCGTCGACCAGCGTCGGGGCGGCCTTGGCGGACGCGACACCGAATCCGAGCGTGGCCAGCGTCATTGCACCGGCGCACACCAGCGGCAACCGGACTCGTGGGTTTGCGAAACGGTTTACAGACAACGTGCACTCCTCAGCTCGACTTCGACTCGTCCCCCGCGCCACGGCGATTGCGTCACGCGTTAGAAACACTGGAGTAACGGTGCTATGCAATTGTCACAGGAGAAACACGACACGGTCACGGATCAAACTCTCTACGTCCGCTTATTTGTCTTGGAGTTCGCTTAGTCGGTGCCGCCGGGAACACCGGCGGCGCCGCAAGCGTGCGCCGCGCTCAACGCCGGAGGGGGTTTGTGGTTCGATAAGACGACATTTACGGATCAGGGAATCGTCGACTGGGTGATGAACGAGGTGAAGATGGCCGAGGACGTTCGCGCGGAGATCGTGGCCAGCGTGCTCGAAGTCGTGGTCCACGAAGGCGAACAGATCGACGAGGGCGACACCGTGGTCCTGCTGGAGTCGATGAAGATGGAGATCCCGGTGCTGGCCGAGACCGCGGGCACCGTCAGCAAGGTGGCCGTGAAGGTCGGCGACGTGATCCAGGCGGGCGATCTGATCGCCGTGATCAGCTGATCGCAACCGCCCACGGCGCGACATGACCGATGTCCACCCTCGGTGACCTGCTTGCCGAACACACCGTCTTGCCCGGCAAAGCGGTGGATCACCTGCACGCCGTGGTCGGCGAGTGGCAGCTGTTGGCGGATCTGTCGTTCGCCGACTACCTGATGTGGGTGCGCCGCGACCCCGATGCCGGCGGTGCGCTGGTGTGCGTCGCGCAGTGCCGGCCCAACACGGCGCCCACCGTGCTGCTCAGCGACGCCGTGGGCACGGTGGCCACCGCCGCGTCGCTGCCGCTGGTGGCGGAGGCCTTCGAATCGGGCGCGATCGGGCGGGAAAGTGTTGCCGGGCAACGGAATACAGAAGCCGTCCCGGTTCGGCACGGCGACCGGGTGGTGGCCGTGCTGACCCACCAGACCGCGTTGACGGGCGGGCGGGCATCCAGCCGGCTGGAAGCGGCCTACCTGGACTGCGCCGCGGACCTGGTGCACATGCTCTCCGAGGGCACCTTCCCCGACGTCGGTGACATCGCGGTGTCGCGGTCGAGCCCGCGGGTCGGCGACGGGTTCATCCGGCTCGGTGTCGACGGCACGGTCAGCTACGCCAGCCCGAACGCCGTGTCGGCCTACCACCGGATGGGCCTGGCCGCCGAGTTGGCCGGCCACGACCTGGTCGCCGTCACCCGGCCGTTGATCTCCGATCCGTTCGAGGCCCACGAGCTGGCCGAGCATGTCGGGGCCTCGCTGGCCGGCGGATCGAGCATGCGGTTCGAGGTCGATGCGGCCGGCGCGGTGGTGCTGCTGCGCACGCTGCCGTTGATCGTTCACGGCAAGCCGGCCGGGGCCGCCGTGCTGGTCCGCGACGTCACCGAGGTGAAGCGCCGGGACCGCGCCCTGCTGTCCAAGGACGCGACGATCCGCGAGATCCACCACCGGGTGAAGAACAACCTGCAGACGGTGGCCGCGTTGCTGCGCCTGCAGGCCCGCCGCACCGCCAGCGCTGAGGGGCGCGAGGCGCTGCTGGAATCGGTGCGGCGGGTGTCGTCGATCGCGCTGGTGCACGAAGCCCTGTCGATGTCGGTCGACGAGGTGGTGAACCTCGACAAGGTGATCGATCGGATCCTGCCGATGATGAACGACGTCGCCAGCGTGGACACCCCGATCCATGTCGCTCGCACCGGAACGCTCGGGGCGCTCGACGCCGACCGGGCGAGCGCGTTGATCATGGTGATCACCGAATTGGTGCAGAACGCCATCGAGCACGCGTTCGACGCGGGTGCCGACCGTCGTAGCGTGACGATCCGCGCCGAAAGGTCGGCACGTTGGCTCGACGTGGTGGTGCATGACGACGGCCACGGCCTGCCCGCCGGGTTTCGCCTGGAGACCTCTGACCGGCTCGGCCTGCAGATCGTCAACACCCTGGTCTCAGCCGAGCTCAACGGTTCGCTGACCGCGCGGGACGCCCCGGGCGGCGGCACCGAGATGGTGCTGCGCATACCGGTGGGTGTCCGTCGGGCCCGTCAGGCGCAGTGAGACCGGCGCCGGGCCGGCACAAAACGACGCGGCCCCGATCAGATCGGGGCCGCGTCGTGATGGCTGCTGAGGTCAGACCCCGCTGCGCGCCCGGGTCCGGGCGTTGCGGCGCTTGAGCGCACGCCGCTCGTCCTCACTCATGCCGCCCCACACGCCGGCGTCCTGGCCGGTCTCCAGCGCCCAGGTGAGGCACTCGGTGACCACCGGGCACCGGGCGCAGACCTGCTTAGCGGAAGCGATCTGGGCGAGAGCCGGTCCGCTGTTCCCCACCGGGAAGAACAGTTCCGGGTCCTCGTCGCGACAGACCGCCTTGTGGCGCCAATCCATAGGTCTCCAACTCCTCACTCTGGGCGCAGCGGGGCGCGCAACGTTGCTTTTCGACTGTTATAAGCGGCGCAAGAAATGAATACGGCTTGCATCCGATCGCTTGATCGTTTCACAGCCTGAACAGATGTCAAGAGTATGCGTTATCACGTGGCCAACGTCACGCTCTGCAGGGGTTGGCCCCGGGGGCGCCCCCGGCATGTACTACAGTGGGTTCAGCTGTGTGCTCAACAACCTAAGTGGGCGCTATCTTCGCAGTTCAGCGAGGTTTTTTGCCGGCGGCGCGACGACGTCCAGCGCGTCGGGCACCGCACGAAACGTCATCGCACTGCGCAATCCCAGGTACTCGCCGTCGATCTGTGTCGCAATCGGTGTGTCACCGCTATCGACTCGCAACGTGCTCACATCGTCGTCGCGGATGAGCTGTTTGGCGCTCAGCTTCGGCCGTTTCGACAGCATCTGCCGGACCAGCCGCAAGGTGGGCAGCACCTTCATGCTGGTGGTCGCGAACACGCCCATCCCGGACTCGAACGTGGTGTCGGGGTTGGTCCAGACACACCGCTCGTCGGCGTAGGTCCACGGGCTGCAGTTCGAGATGAACACGAAGTGCACGCCCGCAACCGGTGCATCGTCGCCCAGCTGCAGCGTCAACGTCGGCGCGCGCCGGGTGGTGGCCAGCACCGCGGGCACCGCCGCCCGGACATAGCGCAGTGCGGTGACGGCGTGGCCCTTCTCGCGTTCGGCTTCGACCGCGGCCACCACCTCGCCGTCGACACCCATCCCGGCGTTGAGCACCGACCATCGCTCGCCGCAGTCGATCAGTCCGATCCGACGCCAGTTGGGTTGGCCGCCACGGCCGTTGATCAACCCGATCAGCTGGTTGGTGGCGTCGACCGGGTCGGCGGCGATACCCAGCGAACGGGCGAAGACGTTCGCCGAACCGCCCGGCACCACCGCCAGCGCGGGCAGGTGTTTCGGCGGCGCCGAACCGGGTTGTCCCAGCAGGCCGTTGACCACACCGTGCACGGTCCCGTCGCCGCCGTGCGCGATGACCAGGTCGACCCCGTCAGCGGCCGCGTTTTGGCTGATCTCGATGGCGTGGCCGCGGTAGTCGGTGTGCACGACGGTCAGGTCCAGGCGGCTCTTGAGCGCGTGGGCCAGCAGGTCACGGCCCGCCGGAGTGGTCGAGGTGGCATTGGGGTTGACGATCAGCACGGCACGCACGGGGTACCAGTCTATGGGCATCCGGGAGATGGGGCCGGGTGGTTACGCTGGCGGCGTGAACGCCGTCGCTGATCCACCGCGCGCTGTGCTCGTGGCCGGGCTGATCGTTGCGGTGCAGGGGGTGGCCGCGCTGGTGGTCGGGGCCGTGCTGGTGGTGCGCGCCGTGGCCGGTGTGGATCAGCGGGTGGTCAACGGTTACGGCACCGCGGGGTGGTTCGCGCTGGTCGGGGCCGCGGTGCTGGCTGCCGGCTGGGCGTTGCTGCGCGGCCGGCGGTTCGGGCGCGGTATCGCGGTGTTCCTCAACCTGACGCTGCTGCCGGTGGCCTGGTACTTGGGAGTCGGCTCGCACCGGTGGGGGTACGGCGCGGTCGCCGGCGCGGCGGCGGTGGCGGTGCTGGCGGCGTTGTTCAGCCCGGCGGCGCTGCGCTGGGCGGCGCAACGCCCAGGGCCGACAGGATCGTGCTGAACTTCGTCACCGTCTCGGCCAGCTCCTCGTCCGGGTCGGACTCGGCGACGATCCCGCCGCCGGCGTGGGCCAGTGCGGATCGTCGGTCGGCGGACAGTTGTGCGCAGCGGATCGACACCACCCACCGGCCGTCGCCGCCGGCGTCGCACCAGCCGACCGCGCCGGCGTAGAACCCCCGGTCGCCCTCCAGCTCGTCGATGAGGTCGACTGCGGCCGCCGTCGGAACCCCGCCGACCGCAGCCGTCGGATGCAGCGCGAGCGCCAGATCCAGTGCGGTGGTGGCGGTGTCTCGCAGCCGACCGGTGATCGGGGTGTTCAGGTGCCATACCGCTGCGGTGCTTGTCAGTCGCGGCTCCGGTGCGATGTCGAGCTCGGCGCACAGCGGCTCGAGTGCGGTACGCAGCTGGTCGACGACCAGCTGATGCTCGTGGCGGTTCTTGCCGGACTCGGCCAGCGCGGCACCGTTGGCCGCGTCGACCGCGGCGTCGGGGGAACGCGGCGCCGAGCCGGCGAACGGGCGGCAGGTGACCCGGTCGCCGTCGCGGGCGACCAGCAGCTCGGGGCTGGCGCCCACCAGCGCCGCACCGGCGTAGTCGCCCCCGGCAGCGCTCAGGTCGACCAGATAGCCGTAGCCGCTCGGGTCAGCGGCGACCAACCGGCGCAGCACGATGCCGGCGTCCAACGGCGCGTCGGCGGACAGCCGCAGGCCGCGGGCCAGCACCACCTTGTGCAGCGCGCCGTGCGCATCGTTGAGCTGCAGCAGTGCCCGGCTGATCCGGGCGCGGTGCTCGCCGGGCTCCGGTACCTGCGCGGCGATGCGCACCGCAGGCAGTGTCCCGCCGGAGTCGCTCGGTCGGGAGTCGTCGTGGCACACCCGGTCGGGGACGAACAATGCCGTGGCGGCCCCCGGGCGAAAAGGTAACGCGCCCACCACTATCGGCGCCTCGCCGGCGGCCAGCGCGGCCTGCGCGGCGGCGACGTCGGAGAAACCGGTCGTCATCCCTTCGGCCACCAGCGTTTCGGCCGGTCCGGACAGCACGAAGCCGGGTGAGGTCGGTGTTGTCAAAGTCCTTGGGCCCCCGACCCGGTCAGCCCCAGTGCGATGAGCTGGCGTACCCCGTGCTCGAATCCGCAGACGGCCACCGACGACGCCGGCATCCCGAACCGGGCACCGTCGGCCAACGGCAGCTCAAGCCAACGGGTGATCACCGCGCGGGAGAAGTGGCCGTGGCCGACGAACACCACATCACGCGAGACCAACTGCCGCAGCGCCGAGGCGACCACCCGGTCGGCGCGGTCGCTGACCTGCGCCACGGTCTCACCGCCGGCGCTGCCGTGCGTCCAGATCAGCCAGTCCGGCTCGGTGCGGCGGATCTGCTCGGTGGTCAGGCCCTCGTAGCGGCCGTAATCCCATTCGGCGAGGTCGTCGGAGACTTCGTCGACGTGCAGCCCGGCGAGCTCGGCGGTGACCTGGGCGCGACGACGCGGGCTGGAGATCACCAGCGGGTTGTGCAGCCGCAGTTTGGCCAGTGTCCCGCGGGCGGCGACGGCCTGGCGCCGCCCGGTGTCGGTCAGCTCCAAATCGGTGCGGCCGGTATGCCGTCCGCTTTTGGACCACTCCGTTTCGCCGTGGCGCAGCAGCAGCAACCGGCGCCCCTCGATGCCCACGCCCGTCGATTCTGCCCGACGGACGACATCGGCCCGCGTTTGGTGCCGTCGGGCTTGAGCCGTGCCAGTATGGCGGGGAGCGTGCAAAGGGAGGAATGCGATGTCGGGGTATCACCCGCCGGCCGGGCAGAGCGGCCGCGCCACATGAGTCAGCTGCGGATCTTGGCGGTTGCCAATCAGAAAGGCGGCGTGGCCAAGACCACGACCGTGGCGTCACTGGGCGCGGCGATGGCCGAACAGGGCAGGCGGGTGCTGCTGGTCGACCTCGACCCGCAGGGCTGCCTGACCTTCTCGCTGGGACACGACCCCGACAAGCTGCCGGTGTCGGTGCACGAGGTGCTGCTCGGTGAGGTGGAGCCTGACGCCGCGCTGGTGTCGACCGCCGAAGGCATGACGCTGCTGCCGGCCAACATCGATCTGGCCGGCGCCGAGGCGATGCTGCTGATGCGGGCCGGCCGCGAGTACGCACTGCAGCGGGCGCTGGCCAAGCTTGACGACCAGTTCGACGTGGCGATCATCGACTGCCCGCCGTCGCTGGGGGTGCTCACCCTCAACGGCCTCACCGCGGCCGGCGAGGTGATCGTGCCGTTGCAGTGCGAGACCCTGGCGCATCGCGGCGTCGGGCAATTCCTGCGCACCGTCGCCGACGTCCAGCAGATCACCAACCCGAAACTGCGCATGCTCGGCGCGTTGCCGACGCTGTATGACTCGCGCACCACCCACACCCGTGACGTATTGCTCGACATCGCCGACCGGTACAACCTGGCGGTGCTGGCCCCACCGATCCCGCGCACCGTGCGGTTCGCCGAGGCCAGCGCATCGGGCGCGTCGGTGATCGCGGGCCGCAAGAACAAAGGCGCCCAGGCCTACCGGGAACTGGCCGAGGCGCTGCTGCGGCACTGGAAGAACGGCAAGGCGCTGCCCACCTTCACCCCCGAGGTCTAGCGGGTCGCCGCCATCAGCTCAGCG
>CAYNJD010000138.1:7075-8475 GCA_964397355.1 uncultured Mycobacterium sp.
AGCGGGTCGCCGCCATCAGCTCAGCGCGACCACCGTGTCGTCGCGCTGCTCGAGAACCGTCGGACCCGACACCGCCGGGAACACCGCCGACACCCCGGCGGGGCGGCTTACCGGGATGATGCGTTCGCGTGCGCCGGTGCCCTGGTCGAACACACCGACACCGCCGGTCACCGGGATCAGCAGCCGATCGCCCATCAGCGCTGCCGGCCCCAGTGGAGCCGCGCCGCCGGCCGCCGGGACGGTGTAGCGGTAGGACAGGGTTCCGGAGTCGAACACCAGCACCGACTCGCCGGTCCACCAGCAGACCAGCCCGGTGGGCCGCGACACCTGCAGGGCGGCGCTGTCGGGGGTGGGCTTTGCCGGCAGCAGCGTCTTGGCGATGGTGGTGCCGGTCTGGTCGACCACCTCGACCCGGGGCTGCGGGGTGGGCAGATAGACCGCGGTGTTGGTGCCGGAGTCGGAGTCAGTGACCGCCAGCACCCGGGCACCGGAATCGGCGGCCACCCCGGGCTCCGGGACATGCTGGGTCTGCGGCTCGTCTTCTTCCTTACCGGGGCGCAACAGCGTCAGCTGCAGGTCGTCCTGCCCCGGGCAGGACTCCAGCACCGAGACCGCCGAGGAGGCCGCGGCCGCCGACACCAGCGTGCAGCCCTGGCCGCGGCCGCGAGCCGACGGCTTCACCCGGGCGTCGATCTCGCCGTAGGACAGCACCCGGACCATGTCCGAGCGCCACAGTTCCAGCCGGGTGCTTCCCGCCGAGAGCACCGCGCTGCCCTCGGAGGTGACGGTCACGGCGGGATCGGCGTAGCTGGTACGCGCCGGGCCGCGCAGGCCGGTCGCGGCGACGATCGTGCTGACCTGACCGCAGCCGCGGGCGTCGGGGTACACCGCGACCGCGTAGCGGTAGATCCACGACACCGCGCACAGGTCGACGCCGCGGGTATAGCTCCAGCGCTGCTCACCGGTGGCCGGGTCGCGCCCGCTCAGCCGTGGCCCGTCGCCGGTGATCACCGTGCCGGAGACCAGCACCGGGGCCCGGGTGGCCGGGCTGGGCGCCGTCCACAGTTGGTTCAGGGCTGCCGGGACCATGGCGGCCGACGGGGGATTGGTCGCCGTGTCCGTCGCCGGGCTGCTGATGGTGGCGCGGGCGTCACTGGTCCACCAGACGATCACCCCGGCGACGACGACCGCGACCGCGATCGCCGCGGCGGCAAGCAGATCACCGGCGGTGCGGCGCTCCGGTCGCACCATCGTCTCGGCCGGCTCAGCTGCCGTTCGCGGCGGCAGCCGCGGTCTTGCTCGGGCGACGGCGGCGACGGCGGCGCGGCGCGCCCTGGCCGCCGTCGTCGGCGGCCCCTGCGGTTCGCGCCTCGCCGGTCTCCCGGGCCGGCTGCGGCGCC
>CAYNJD010000139.1:0-8446 GCA_964397355.1 uncultured Mycobacterium sp.
TCTACGAGTGCACCTCCGCCGAGGAGGTCGTCGACCTGCTGCAGGGCGGCCAGGGCGTGTTCGGCATCGCGGTATCGGGTGCGATGCGGGAGTTGACCGGCGTCATCGCCGACTTCCCCGGGGAGCGCGCCGACGGCGGTGAGTCGATCGCGGCGCCGGAGGACGAACTGGCCAGCCGCCGCAAGTTCCGCGACCGCAAAACCGGCTAGTCCCGGGTTCGCGCCACGGCGGCAACGCGTCGCCCAAGCCGAAGGTATCCCCAGCGCCCGGCTTCGCCGCGGTTGCGATCCCCGCTAGACTGGTCGGCGCATCAGCCTCGCGCGGGAGAGTCCCGGGACAGCCAGTCTCGGGCGCCGAAGGAGCAATACCTCTCCGTCAACCTCTCAGGCACCCGGACCGCGCGGGCACCGATGCCTCTGGAAAGCGGTGTAGCCCGTTCGGGTTCACCCGCCCATGGGGAAAGGCGCCGGGATTTTCCGGCGCCGAATCTCTCAGGCGCCCGGGCCGGGCAGACGACAGAGGGGGAGGGCACCAGTCGTCTATCGCCGAGGAGCCCACGTGTCCGAGCACACCGAATACCGTTTTGCCGACCGGCACATCGGCCCGGACAGCGCCGCTATCGCCGAGATGCTCACCGCCATCGGCGTCGACTCGCTCGACGAGCTGGCCGCCAAGGCGCTGCCGGCCGGCATCCTCGACGCACTGGGGCCCGACGGCGTCGCGCCGGGGCTGGATGCGTTGCCGGCCGCCGCCGGCGAGACGCAGGCGCTGGCCGAACTGCGGGAACTCGCCGATGCCGGCACCGTCGCGGTGTCGATGATCGGGCAGGGCTACTACGACACCATCACCCCGCCGGTGCTGCTGCGCAACATCATGCAGAACCCCGCCTGGTACACCGCCTACACGCCGTATCAGCCCGAGATCAGCCAGGGCCGGCTGGAGGCGTTGCTGAACTTCCAGACCATGATCGCCGACCTGACCGGCTGCGAGATCGCCAACGCGTCGATGCTCGACGAGGGCACCGCCGCCGCCGAGGCCATGACCCTGATGCATCGCGCGGTGCGCGGGAAGGGCAACCGGCTGCTGGTCGACATCGACCTGTTCACCCAGACCGCGGCGGTGCTGGCCACCCGGGCCGAACCGCTGGGCATCGAGATCGTCACCGCCGACCTGCGTGACGGACTCCCCGACGGCGACTTCTTCGGGGTCATCGCCCAGGTACCGGGGTCGTCGGGCCGGGTCACCGACTGGTCGGGGGTGATCGGGGCCGCCCACGACCGCGGCGCCATGGTGGCCATCGGCGCCGACCTGCTGGCCTGCACGCTGATCACCCCGCCGGGCGAGATCGGTGCCGACGTGGCGTTCGGCAGCGCCCAGCGCTTCGGGGTGCCGATGGGCTTCGGCGGACCGCACGCCGGCTATCTGGCGGTGCACAGTAAGCACGCGCGCCAACTGCCGGGCCGGCTGGTCGGGGTGTCGGTCGACGCCGACGGGTCGCCGGCGTTCCGGTTGGCGCTGCAGACCCGCGAGCAGCACATCCGCCGCGACAAGGCGACGTCGAACATCTGCACCGCGCAGGTGCTGTTGGCGGTGATGGCCGCGATGTACGCCAGCTACCACGGCGCTGAGGGGCTGACCGCGATCGCACGGCGGGTGCACGGCCAGGCGGAGAAGATCGCCGCCGCGCTCGGCGACGCGCTGGTGCACGACCGCTACTTCGACACCGTGCTGGCCCGGGTGCCGGGCCGCGCCGACGAGATCATCGCGGCGGCCCGGGCCGAGGCCATCAACCTGTGGCGCGTCGACGCCGACCACGTCTCGGTGGCCTGCGACGAGGCCACCACCGACGCACACGTGGCCGCGGTGCTCAACGCGTTCGGCGTGGCCCCCTCGGGACAGGTCGGTGCCGGTGCCCACGTCGCCAGCCGCACCTCGGAATTCCTGACGCACCCGGCATTTCGGCGCTACCGGACCGAAACCGCCATGATGCGCTACCTGCGCACGCTGTCGGACAAGGACATCGCGTTGGACCGCAGCATGATTCCGCTCGGTTCCTGCACGATGAAGCTCAACGCCGCCGCGGAGATGGAGTCGATCACCTGGCCGGAGTTCGCGCGCCAGCACCCGTTCGCACCGGCCGCCGACGCCGCCGGGCTGCGCCGGCTGATCGCCGACCTGGAAACCTGGCTGGCGGCGATCACCGGCTACGACGCGGTGTCACTGCAACCCAATGCCGGCTCGCAGGGTGAGTACGCGGGGCTGCTGGCGATTCACGCCTATCACGCCAGCCGCGGTGAGGCCCACCGCGACATCTGCCTGATCCCGTCCAGCGCGCACGGCACCAATGCCGCGTCGGCGGCGCTGGCCGGGATGCGGGTGGTGGTGGTGGCCTGCCGACAGAACGGCGACGTCGACCTCGATGATCTGCGCGCCAAGGTCGACGAGCACGCCGCGAACTTGTCGGCGCTGATGATCACCTACCCCTCCACGCACGGGGTGTACGAACACGACATCGCCGAGATCTGCGCCGCGGTGCACGACGCCGGCGGGCAGGTCTACGTCGACGGCGCCAACCTCAACGCGCTGGTGGGCCTGGCCCGCCCGGGGCGGTTCGGCGGCGACGTCAGCCATCTGAACCTGCACAAGACGTTCTGCATCCCCCACGGCGGCGGCGGTCCCGGCGTCGGGCCGGTGGCGGTGCGCTCGCATCTGGCCGAGTTCCTGCCCGGTCACCCGCTGGCCGACGAACTGCCCGACACCCGCCCGGTGTCGGCGGCGCCCTACGGGTCGGCGTCGATTCTGCCGATCACCTGGGCCTACATCAGGATGATGGGCGCCGACGGGCTGCGGGCGGCCTCGCTGACCGCGATCGCCTCGGCGAACTACATCGCCCGCCGGCTCGACGAGTACTACCCGGTGCTCTACACCGGCGAGAACGGCATGGTCGCCCACGAGTGCATCCTGGATCTGCGCGGCATCACCAAGGCCACCGGTGTGACGGTCGATGATGTCGCAAAGCGATTGGCGGACTACGGTTTCCACGCCCCGACCATGAGCTTCCCGGTGGCCGGCACGCTGATGGTGGAGCCCACCGAGAGCGAGAGTCTGGCCGAGGTGGATGCGTTCTGCGAGGCGATGATCGCCATCCGCGGCGAGATCGACCGGGTCGGCTCCGGCGAGTGGACGGTTGAGGACAACCCGCTGCGCGGGGCCCCGCACACCGCCGAGTGCCTGATGGTCGACAAGTGGGAGCACCCCTACACCCGGGAGCAGGCCGCCTATCCGCTGGGCCGCGATTTCCGGCCGAAGGTGTGGCCTCCGGTGCGCCGGATCGATGGGGCGTTCGGCGACCGCAACCTGGTGTGCTCCTGCCCGCCGGTGGAAGCGTTCGCCTGAGCCCGGCGCGGAGCGGGCAATCTCACCGTCTCAGCGCCCGCTGAGTCAGCCGGCCGGTGTGCGAATCGGCTGCGCGCCGCGGCGGGAGCGGCTGTAATGGCCATGGACCGTGCTGTCGCCGGTGGTTGGGCGCCCGGGACCCGATGGCCAGACCGGGGTGCGACTCGTGGCGGGCGACTCAGCCGATCAAGTAACACCTAGCAAATAATCAGTTAAATCTCATATAGCGCAAGAATGTAGTTTATGCTGACCTCATCTGTTCGGTGATGCGGATCACAAGAGGAGAGATCATGCAGCAGCTCGCGCTTCGTCCCTACATCACTAGCGGCATCGCCGTGGCGGGCGCCGGTGTCATCGCGATCGCGCCGGTCACGCCGGTCACGCCGCCTTTACCGGTGGCCGGTGCCGAGTACCACGCCGTGCAGTTGACCGACGCCTGGTCGGATCTGTTCACCCACACCACCGCGAACCTGAGCAACATCGCCGCCAACGCCGACATGGGGGCGATCACCGCGGTGATCGGCAAGCTGTTCACCGACCCGTTCGGAGTGATCAGCGCGTTCACCAGCATCACCCCGACGGTCACTACCGATATCTCCGACCTGCCGGCGACGGTCTCGGTGCAGCTGCCACCCGGACTCGAACTGGCAATCGCCAGCATGGGCGCGCAGGCGCTGACGTCCCAGGCGATCAGCAACGCCGCCGCCGACATGGCCAACGGGGACTTCTCCGGACTGTTCAGCGCCCCGGCCAGCATCGCCGACGCCTACCTCAACGGGGCGCAGAACGTCAGCCTGCTCGGCGGCATCATCAACATCCCGGTGCTCAACGGCGTGCTCTCCCCGGTGCAGAACCTGGAGGTCAACCTCAATCTGGTGCAACTGCTGGACGCGCTGGGGCTGGGCAACCTGGACCTGAGCAACCTGGACGTGGACAACCTGCTGGACCAACTCGGCCTGGGCACCCTGACCCTGGGCGGCCTGCTCAGTGAGCTGGGCATCAGCGACGACGGGCTGGGTGACCTGCTGCAGGCCGGCAGCGGTATCACCGATCTCAGTGGCCTGCTGAGCTTCCTGGGGCTCGGCAGCCTCGGGCTGGGCAGCCTCGGTCTGACCGACATCCTGAGCGGCCTGGGACTCGACACCAACGTCGACCTCAACAGCCTGACCCTCGACGACGTGCTGGGCGCGTTCGGCATCGATGGAGATATCAACCTGAGTCTGGCCGACCTGCTGGGCAACCTGGGCTTGGATAACTTGCTCGAGACACCGCTGGGCGAGATGCTGTCGAACCTCGGCCTGCTCGGGCCCGTCACGGATGCGCTCGGCGACATCATCACGTCGCTTCTCGGGCCGCTGCTGGGTGTGCTGCTGCCCCAGCTGCTGGATGTCTTGAACGGCGGTGCCGTCGAGGAAGCACTCAACACCATCACCTTCGGCGACCTGCTGGGCGGCCAGAGCATCGACCAGACCGTCAGCTCACTGCTGGAGGCGCTCGGTGTCACGCTGCCGACCGGCGACCTGACCATCGGCGGCATCCTGACCTCCCTGGGCTTCGCCGACTCCACCGGTGAGCTGTCGCTGAGCGACCTGCTGGGCGGCCTGGGTATCGGCGGTCTCGACATCACCGGCCTGCTCAACGGGCTGGACCTCGGGGGCCTGATCAGCGGCCTGGGCCTCGATGACCTGCCGCTGAACCTCGGCAGCCTGGTCGGCGACCTGACCGATCTGAACCTGGCCGACCTGCTCAACGACCTGGGTCTGGGCGACCTGGACCTGGCGGACATCAGCGTCGGCTCGTTCGGCGGGATGATCACCCAGCTGGTGGATGTCATCCCGCAGCAGATCCTCGACATGCTGGGCGCCTAGCGGCGGGGTCAGCTCAGCAGCGTGTTCAGCGCGCCGGCCAGCTCGGGGGAGTTCGCCCCACGCAGGTTCTGGTAGGTGCCGCCGGACAGCTGTGCCACCGACTGCCACGTCGCCCGGTCGGCGTCGTCGCCGAAGTCGATGACGTTGACGGCGACCGGGCGTTCCGGGTCGGTGTTCGCCCGGATGAACTCCTGCAGGCCGGGGCCGTCCAGGGTGCGGTCGGTGTGCGGGCCCGCGGTGATCACCAGCACCGAATTACTCTGGTCGGCACGATAATTGGCCAACGCCTGGTTGTAGACCAGTCGCAGCGTGGTGAATGACACCGCGCCACCGGACGTCGAGCTCAGTGCGTCGAGCGCGCCGGTCAGCGTCTCCGCCCGACGCTCGCCGTTGACCTGGTCTTCCAGCGGCCCGGCCGCGACCACGTTGCGGCCCTCCACGCCGTCGAAAGTCCACAGGCCCACGGCGGAACTCGGGGGCAGTGCCTTGATCCGCTGATCCAGCGCGGCGATCACATGGGCCAGCCGGGTCTTGCCGCCCTCATCGGTGGTCATGGACTCATCGAGCATGATCGTCACCGCCGCACTGCCCGGCAGCGTGGTAAGTGCATTGGCCAGCGTGGCCCGCGTCGTGTCGTCGCCCACCGAGAGGGTGTCGGACACCTCCGGGAACCCGGTGACGTCGCTGCTGGGCGGCTCGACGCCCTCGACACGGAACCCGGCCTTGGCCAGTTCGGCGAGCTGGTCCGGCTTGCGCGCGAACCGGGCGAATTCGCTGGCGGCGCTGACCTGTTCCTGCGACAGCCACGAGCCGGCCAGCAGTACGGCCGGATAGTCGGCGACCGGTACCGGCCCCGGCGGCAGCCAGGAACCGAGCGTGCTCGCCGGATCCGACAGCGACTCCCCGCGGGTGAACAGCTGCTGCTCGGTGGTCACCACCGCGTGCACCGGCGAAGCCGCCAGATCGCCCTGGCGCAACAACACGTTCATCGCCTCGGCCAGCGAACTGTCGGCCAGCTTGGGCTGCGCGCCGGCCAACCGGTACACCGCGGCCGTCCCGTCGGTGGCCGGGGCGCCCTTCGGTGCGGTCCCGGACGCGACCGCCTCGCCGGCCAGGAAGGCGGCGTCGCCGTTGCCGTCGATGGGCAACGCCAGCCGCAACTGCCCCCAGCCGGGGCGCCCGAGCCGGTCCAGCGCATCGGGTTCGGTCTGCAGCTTCGGCAGGCTCGCCCAACTCTGCTTCTGCAGCGCGGTTTTCAGCTCGGGCCGGACCGCCAGCAGCACCGGCGAGGTGACCAGCGAGCGGCTGTCGCTGACGGTCTCGGTGCCCGCGGAGGCCTGCAGCCGGGCCGCCGAGATCGAGCTGCCCGGCACCCACAGCGCCGGGCGCTGGCCCAGCTGGGCCGGCCAGTCGCCGATGAAACCACTGACGACGGCATCGGAATCGGCCGGTTTGACCTGCACCGACACGCAGCGATCACCCACCGGCTTGGCGGTCTTGTTGAACCGGTCGGCAAAGCCCTGCAGGTGATCGGCGATCGAGGGATCCGCGACAACGGCAACCGTCAGATCGCCGTCGGCGCACTTGCCGGCGGCGTCGGCGGAGCGATGCGACAGCGAGTTGCCGAAGAAACGCCACAGGATCACCGCGCCCACCACGACGATCACCGTCACCAGGGCGGCGATCACCCCGACGCTGACGCCGCGCCGGCCGGTGTCGTTACGGTGCCGGCGCCACCGGTCCAGGTTGCGGTGGCCGCCACGCGGCTCGTCCTCGGGTGGCGTCTCCCGCGAGTACGGATCTATGGCTCCGAAAGGCCCCGTGCGGTAACGCGATTCGGTATCGCCGCCACCACGGCGCATGTACTGGGCCGGGTCGGCGTCGTCGACAGCCGGCTCGTCGTAGTAATCGTCGACGTAGTCATCGTCGTCGGGGTCGCCGAAGCCGAACGGATCCGGCACCCCGGAGTCGTGCCCGTAGTCGGGCTCGTCGCGCCCGGCGTCCTCGGAATCGTCCGGACCGGGGAAACTGTGCCTACCCACGGTGGATACTTCCTCTTTGCCTGGTCAGCTGTCCGGCTGCGGTCAATTCCACTCGAATCCCGGCCGGGTTCAGACGCCGGCCGCAGCTTTGAACTCGCGACGGCGCCGGTGCAGGATCGGCTCGGTGTAGCCGTTGGGCTGCTCGGTGCCGGACAAGATCAGCTCCTGGGCGGCCAGGAAGGCGACGCTGTCGTCGTAATTCGGCGTCATCGGCAGATACGCGGCGTCTCCGGCGTTCTGCTCGTCGACCACCACCGCCATCCGTTCCAGGCTGGCCCGCACATCTTCGGCGGTGATCACGCCGTGCCGCAGCCAGTTGGCCAGCAGCTGTGACGAAATCCGCAGCGTGGCACGGTCTTCCATCAACGCCACATCGTGGATGTCGGGAACCTTCGAACAGCCCACGCCCTGCGAGATCCAGCGCACCACGTAGCCGAGGATCGACTGGCAGTTGTTGTCGACCTCCTCGCGGATCTCGTCGGGAGCCCACGCCAGGCCTTCGGAGAGCGGGATGGTCAGCAGCTGATCGATTGTCGCGCGCCGCTTTCCGGCCAATTCCTGCTGTACCTCGAACACATCCACCTGGTGGTAGTGCATCGCGTGCAGCGTCGCCGCGGTCGGCGACGGCACCCACGCGGTGCTGGCGCCGGCGCGCGGCTGGCCGATCTTCTGCTCGACCATGTCGGCCATCAGGTCGGTCATCGCCCACATGCCCTTGCCGATCTGGGCGTGACCGATAAGCCCGGCCGCCAGGCCGACGTCAACGTTGTTGTCCTCGTACGCCAGAATCCAGGGCTGGCTTTTCATGGTGCCCTTGCGCACCATCGGCCCGGCCTCCATCGAAGTGTGGATCTCGTCGCCGGTGCGGTCCAGGAAGCCGGTGTTGATGAACACCACCCGGTCGGCGGCCGCCTTGATACAGGCCTTCAGGTTGACGGTGGTGCGGCGCTCCTCGTCCATGATGCCGATCTTGAGGGTGGCCTGCGGCAGCCCCAGCACGTCTTCGACCCGGCTGAACAGATCGGCGGTGAACGCCACCTCGTCGGGGCCGTGCATCTTGGGTTTGACGATGTAGACCGACCCGGTGCGGCTGTTGACCAGCGGGCCGTTGTCGTCGGAATCGCTGAGCCCGTGCATGGC
>CAYNJD010000140.1:0-8327 GCA_964397355.1 uncultured Mycobacterium sp.
CCATGGCCCGCATGGCCTCCGGGTCGGTCATAAAACGTGTAGCCATGAAAATCTCCTGTGTTCATGAAAGTTGTTGTGACGCAGTGTTACCGGGATTATCCGGCCGATGCGGCGTTGGCCGCTTCGGTCGCCGCGTAGGAATTGGCGCTGGTGTTCAGCGTCGCGACGAAGGCCTGGTGGATGGCCTCCGCCTGAGCGCTGATGGACTGGTACATGCTCGCGTGGGCGGCGAATTGGGCCGCGGTCAGCGCCGAAACCTCGTCCGCTGCAGCCGGAACCACGCCCGTGGTCGGTGTCGCCGCCGCGGCGTTCTGGGCGCTCAGCGCCGAGCCGATCGCGGCCAGGTTCCCGGCGGCCGCGGTCAGCGCCTCCGGTTGGGTGTTCACAAAGCTCATGGGGTCCTCCTTCAAGACTGTCGGCCGGTGAACGACCGACGATCACCGGGCGCGCCGAGCGTGCACCCGGGTACAACGCTAAACGTCATACCCCGGCCGAACTCAGCGCAACACGGCTCAGACAACTAAATCGGCGCCGATGCCGAACTAAACAATCACCGATCTCACGCGATAGGCACAATCACCGGAATACAAGGTGTCGCCCTCACCTCCTACCGCCGTCGGCCACGGGGCCGGGCGCAAACACCGGCCCCCTTACCTGCGCAATGGTGGCACCGGTATGGGTGACCGTCAACCCGTAGCGCCGGTCACGGCACTGTGAATCGGCTGTTGGAAAGCTGTCCGAATCAGGACGGCTTCTTCTCGGCCACCGCCGCACTGAGCCCTTCGGCGAGATCCTCGCGAGTCAATTCCTTGAATTTGTGCAGCCATTCGTCGCTGAATTCGGTGACATCGCCGGCTAGTACCGCGTCGAGTTCGGAGTCGTCGAGCCGGAAGCTGCGGTGGTCCCGGGCCTTCTCCACCACGTTGCGGACGAACCCCGCATTGCCCAGCACATCGATGCCGCGGATCAGGTCGCCGTCTTCGGAGTAGTTCTCGTCGGCGTAGAACTTGGTGTAGGACGGCAGCAGTCCCTCGACCGCTTCGTCGCTGACGACGTCCTCGTTCTCCGCCCCCATCATCTTGGTCAGCTCCAGCAGTTCCGGCGGTGTATAGCTGTAGAACTCGATCACCGTCGAAAACCGCCGCCGCAGACCCTGGTTCACCTCGAGCATCTTCTCCATGGCGTTGGCGTAGCCGGCGCCGAACACCACCAGTTCGTCGCGGTGGTTCTCCATGTACAGCAGCAGCGTGTTGATGATCGCGTTGCCGTAGGCGTCGCCCTGGCTGTAGCCCCGTTCGTGCAGCGTGTGCATCTCATCGAAGAACACCGCGCCGCCGAGCGCTCCCTCCAGCAGTTCCTCGGTGTTCTTCTCCGCGTCGGCCATGTAGCGGCCCAGCAGCTTGGAACGGTTGGTCTCCACCACCAGTGGCTTGCGCAGCACCGTCAGCCCGCACAGCTGCTTGGTGAAGGCGCGCGCCACCGACGTCTTGCCGGTGCCGGGTGGGCCGAGCAACAGGGTGTGGCGCGACGTCACCGGAACCGGCAGCCCCATCTTGGCGCGCGCCAGGTTCACCTTGGTGGTCGCCTTGATCAGCTTGATCTCCCGCTTGGCCTGCTCCATGCCGAGCATGGCGGCCAGTTCCGCGTCGCCTTCGGCCAGATACCGGGCGGCCTCCTCGGCGTGCCGGTCCGCTTCGGCCTGCTCCTTCGTCGGGGCACTGTCGGGGTCCCACGGGTCGGTGCGGGCCTCGATGGTCTCCGGGTCGGTCAGCACCAGCCGGTAGTCCGGGTTGTCCAGCGCCTCGCGGGCCGGCACGAACTTCGCGTCCCGCGAGTACACCCGCCGCAGCAGTTCGGCGGCTTCGTCCTCACGGCCCAGGTGCCGCATGCACATGCCCTGGGTGTAGAGCGCGACATTGGTGGCGCCGGGCACCCGGTCGCCCTCGATGGCCTCCTGGGCCCGCCGCGTCGCCTCCTCGAACACCCCCAGCGAGGCCAGCGCCGTGGTGGCCATCGCCGCGGCGGCAGCCTTGAGCTCGGGCTGGCGCCACGGCGCCGCCGCCGGGAACTGCTTCAACACATCCGGCCAGCGCCCGGTCCGGAAGTACAGCAAGCCGCGCACGTAGCCGACCAGTTCGGTCTCGAACGGGTTGCGCGGCTCGATCCCGTCGAGCAGCTTGGCCGCCTCGTCGTAACGCTTGGCTTCGGCCAGGGCGGCGGCGTAGGCGGCGGCCAGCGATTCCACGCTGGTGATCAGCAGCCGCAGGAACATCCCGTCGGAGACTTCCGGACGGAACTCCAAGTCGGACAAGCCAAGTCGCCGGGTCTCCCAACCGAACGTTCGGACCGTCTCCCAGGCTTTCGCCAGCACTTCGATATCGGAATCGCCGGCCAGCACCCGGGCCAGCCAGGCATCGCACATGCTCGGGTCGATCGTGGTGGCGGTGGTGAACATCTGCAACGCGACCTGCGGGTTGTGGCTCGGCTGCAACCCGTTGACCGAGATCCCGGAAGCCAGCATGCCGGCGACCATGGCGTTGCGCGCGTCGGTTGCCGCCGTCTGGGGGCCCGTCACGGCCGTGTCCCCGTCGCGGCGGTGGTGTACTCGCGCAGCGCATCCACCGACACCGCCAGGTGTTCGCCGTCCTGCAGGTCCCGGCCCGGCACCGACATGCGCGGGTCCGCGCTGGGCGCCGGCAGGCTGGCGCAGACCGCATCCAGTTGACGTCGCCCCACGAACCGGTTCAGCGCGGACCGCACGTTGCGGCCCAGCCGGCCGGCACTGTCGTAACGCACCAGCACCGAGACACCGGTCGTCCTGCCACCACCGGGTGTGAGCCGCACCGTCACCACCGTCGTTTCGGTCTCCGGGTACCACAGCTGCTCGAGGTTCTCCTCGGTGATGTCGGCCGGCGACACCCAGAAGTTGGTGACGTGACCGGGCGGCCGTGGGCGAAACAGCCGGTGCCGCAGCTGTGCCGCCTCGAGGTCCGCCAGGACGGCGTCGTCGACGGCGTCGAACTCGTCGGCGCGGATCGCCCGCGCGCTGAGTTGGCGCCCGTCTATCTCCTCGGCCAGCCGTTCGGTGGCCGCCGCCAGGGTGGCGGCCAGCGAGTCGCGCGCCGCCACCGCGTTGACGTTGTGCTGCGGGTCCATCCGCAGCACCAGCCAGGTGTCGCGGTGGTCCGGCATCGACGGGGTGGCGTCGGGGTCGAGGTCGACTTCCTCGGTGTCGCGGGCGGTACTGCGGGTTCCGACCGAGACGACGTCGATGCTGTCCAATCGCACGTCGAACTGGCGCAGCCCGGCGGCAAGGCGATCCACCGGCAGCGCCACCGGCTCCGAGCCGCGGCGATGCCGGCCCGCCGCGGACCCCTGCCGGGCGCCGACGGCGATCACCGTCACCAGGCGGCCCTGGTGTTCGCGCATGCCGATCGGCTCACGCCCGAAACGGCGGCGATGATCGACCGCGGCGGTGCGGCCCCGGGCCAGCGCCGCCTCCGGGTCGGCGAACTGGTCGGCGATCCAGGCGGCCCACATCGTGCTGATCGGCACCCGCCGGTAGGTGACCAGCGCAATGAGCGCGACCAGTACCGCGATCCCGACACCGGTCCACCAGATGTACTGGGCGGCCTGCGGGTCGCCGGGCCAGCGGCCGGCCAGGACCAGGATTCCGACATCGATCAGAAAGACCATGGTCACCCGTGTCCACGACAGGTTCAGACCTAATGCGTGCTGTGCCTTCATCGGTTCCTACGTGATCGTCGCAGTGCTGCCACTCCCAGTGCCACGCCGGCTGCCGCGACGGCGGCCAACAGCCCGGCTCCGGCCACCCAGACCGGGGTCATATCGCGTTCCGGTGGCATCGGCGGCACCTGCAGCGGCGCCGACAGCCGTTCCACTGGTTCGGCCGGGCCGTCGGGCACGTCCCAGGTCAGTGCCGCCACCGGGTCGACGATGCCATGCCCGATCACGTTGTCGACCCCGCGCGCCGGCGGCCGGGCGGTGCGGATCAGCCGGTTGATGATCTGGTGCGACGACAGCTCCGGGTACTTGGCGCGCACCAGCGCGGCCACGCCGGACACGATCGCCGTGGAGAAGCTGGTGCCCGACGGAACCAGCAGTGAGTTCTCCGGGCCGTCGACCGCGTTCATCAATCCGTCATCGCGCGGCGAGAGGCCCTCGATGTCGGTTCCGGGGGCGGCGATCGACACCCACGGACCGGCCACACTCGACTTGGTCAACGGCGTGCCCTCCGAGTCGACGGCACCCACGGTCAGCACGTACTCGTCGTACCATGCCGGCGTGACCACGGTGTTGACCCCGCTCCAGTCGCGTGGGTCGTCGGGGCGCATCGCGTTGTAGGCCGGGTTCTGCTTGCAGTCTCGCCAGCTGGTGTCCCCGGCGGCGGCGACGATCACCGCGTTCTTCTCGACGGCGGCGTAGCGCACCGCGGCGCCCAGGTCGGCCTGATCGAGCATGGTCCGCACGTTCATGCACACCGCCTGGGAGATGTTGATCACCGACGCACCCATGTTGGCGGCGTGGACGATGGCCCGCGCCATGGTGCGCAGCCCGTCGGTCTTCTCCCGCAGCTGCGGATCCTGCCCGTCACCGAACGGTTCCTTGGGGCCGAAGGCCGCACTGTTCTGCCGGATCGAGATCAGCTGCACATCCGGAGCTATCCCGCTGAACGCGTCGGGTGCCGCCCCGGGCGGTGGCGGTGCGCTGGGTGCGCGGAAATCGACCGGCGCCACCCGCGCCCGGCCGGAGAAACCGGCCGGCCGCGCCCCGCCGCCGGCATCGTCGGTGGTGCGCGTCGACGATGCACCCGCAGCGGGACCGGGCGCGGGACCGGGAGCCGGTCCGGGAGCGGGTCCCGGGGCGGGACCGTTGGCCGGCCCTGGGGCAGGCGCGGGCGCCGGACCGTTGGCCGGCGGCGCCTCCCCCTCGGCCGGCGGTGGCGGCGGTGGAGCAGGCGGCGGCGGTGGCGGAACCAGCGTGATGGTCTGTGGCGGCGGCGCCGGGGGCGGCGGTTCGTTGGTGGGGACCGACGGCGGCCGACGGGTCTGGCGTGGCGGCGGCAGCGGGGTCACCCCGTTGTCGGGCATCGCGGCGATCAACGATGCCACCAGGGTTCCGTGCGCGTCGCAGTCCTGCAGCCCGTCACCGCCGGCCATCACGTAGTCGCCGCCGCCGATCAGGTTCGGCAGCCGCGGGTGTGGTGTCACGCCGGTGTCGATGACGGCGACCGTCACGCCCGCCCCGCGGCCGAACTTCCAGGCCTCGGGCAGGTTGAGCATGTCCATGTAGGCCGGCTGCACCCGGAAGTCGGTGCCCGGCAGCACGCCCACCTCGGTGCAGTACGACGTCTGCCGCATGGTCTGCGGCGGTCCGGGCGGGCTGTCGGGCGGCAGCGCGGCCGGGTCGATGGTGGGTCGGTCGACGGCGCCGGCGGCCGGCATACCGGCCAGCGAGCCGCTGGCCACCACGATCATCGCCGCGCCGGCGGCCGCGGTGCGCTGCAGCCGACGTGCGCCCCTACCGGTATCGAATTGCTTCATAGGTGTTCATCAACCACAGCGCCAGCGGGAACAACGGCATCAGACACAGATATTCGATCCACTCGACGAACTTGCGGAACAGCGGGCTGTAGATGGTGTTGGGCACGATCACCGCCGACAGCAACCCGAACATCGGGACCAGCACCAGCACCGCCGCTCCGACCGCCAGCGTCGTGGGTGTCCACTGCACCACCACGAAGCGGACCACCACCGCGGCGATGATCACCAGGCCGGTCAGCGTCACGGTGACGGCCTGCCAGCGGTCCCGGAAGGAACGGCCGCGCAGAATCAGGAACCCGGCGGTCAACATGGCCAGTAGCACCGGCAGCCACGAGCGGTCCGACTCGGGGTCGCACAGCCCGGTGACGCACACCGCGATGAGCACACCCAGCCCGGTCAGCAGTCCGGTCAGGAACGACCGGGCCCGTTCGGCGCGCAACACCACCTCGCGCACCGACTCCGGGCCCTCCAGGGCCGGCGGGCCGCCGTCACTGGTCACCACCGTGGTCGGCAGGTCGGGGCGGGCTTCGAACACCCACCGGCTGGTCGCCGACGGGAAGACCGGCAGCCGCAGGCCGGCCAGCCACCGCGACAGCGACGGAGCGCCCTGGTAGGCGAGCACGCACGCCAGGTACACGCATGCCATCAGCGTCACCGCGCCGGTCAGAAACAGCATCCGCAGCACACCGGCGAACATCACCGCCGCGCTGACGACCGCGACGGCGGTGTAGCCGGCCAATTGCCGGCCGGTGAGCCGGATGACCGACAGCGCGCCGATACCGGCCACACCGAAGCCGAGCGCGGCATGCGCGGCGCCCACCGGGCCGGGGACCGCCGCGGCAGCCGCGACCACCAGCGGAACCAGCCCGCTGGCCAGCAGGATGTCACCGACGCGCCGGTCGGAGGCGTTGCGGGCCTGGATCAGGATCAGCGCGGCGGCGATCAGCACCAAAACGGCCAACCCGGCGCTGAACCCGGCCGCCAGCCAGCTCTCGTCGTGCTGGAAGCGCCAGGCGGCCAGCAGCCCGGTCGCCAGCAGCACGCCGACCGCCAGGGTCGACACCCCGACCCGCACCGCGGTCGCGGCATCGACGGGGGCGAACCGCTTCGCCAGGTTCACCGAGACGGCGGTGGAGATGTGTTCGATGACCGGCGACCGCCGCTCCCGGTCCTCGATGAACCGCAGCCACAGCCGGTCGCCGTCGTACACCTCTTGCTCGGTCAGCGACTGGTTGGGGCGCAGCGGCGTGCCGTCGACCAGGCACAGCACCCAGCGGCCACGGCCCTCGGCCTTCAGGCTGGGCTCCTCAAGCTCCTGGAGCCGGCCGTTGATGACCTTCAGCAGCGGGTCGAGCATCACCGACAACGGCGCGTCGGCGTCCAGCAGCGTCCCGATCTGAACGCCGTCGCCGGCCATGACCCCGACCACCACGGCCCGCGGCGCCGAAGGTGCGACTTCGCCGCCCGCCTGCGCCGCCTCGATCGCCGCCGTCACGGTTGCACCACCTGTTCGACGAATACTGAACTCATACGTGCCGCCTCGCCATTTGTCATTTCAAAGTCCGTCCAATTCTAAAGGCATTGCATGCCAGTCGCACGATTCGCGTTTACCGGCAATTTTCCGGTGCGTCACAAGCCTTTCGGAGAGGATTTTCACCCGCGGTGCGCCGCTAGACCCTCCGATGTGTTTTCCAGGCGCCGTAGGGCAGGGTGTCCAGGACGGTCTTGACGCCCACCTGGACCAGCTGCGGGGTGGCCGGGCAGATCGCCAGCCACGCCTCGCCGGAGCCCGCGGTGCGGGCCTGCTGATACAGCGCGATACGGCCGCCGGACCCGTCTTTGAGCGACAGCACCGACGCGCTGGGGCCCTTGGCGTCGTCGCGGTATTGCCGTGCGTAGACCGCGGCCTCTGCGGCCGGCTCCGACAGCGCCTGTCCCAGTGCCGCGACCGTGGCGGCGCTGATGCCCATTCGGCGCAGGTCTCCCCCGGTGAAGATGTTGAAGCCGGAGTCCTGCCAGCTCTGGGTGGCCTCCAGCATCTCCTCCATCGGCACGTTGACCGCGGTGATCTGCGCCGGATCGGCGTGGTGGATGGACTCCATGCCGTCGATCACCAGTGCGGCGATCGAGGCGGCGTCGGTCACCGAGACGTCGTCGACGGTGATGTCGGTGCCGACCCGCACCGCCGACACCCAGTGCTCACCCCGCCGGGCCAGCAGCACCCGGAACTCGTTGTCGGGGATGTCACGGGTGCCGGGCTCCTGCTCCTCGTCGTCGATGACGCCGTAGCGCAGCTTGCCCAGCGAGAGCAGCGCGACCACCTCGAGGTCGGGCGCGGCCAGCACCCGCATCCGCGCCGCCACCGCCTCGTTGACCTCGTCGTCGACGACGATGCCCTGCTCGCGCATCACCGCCATGCCCGGGTGCTCCGAGAGCCAGTCGTTGGAATCGGTGGAAACGTAAGGTCGACAACGCAACTCGGGCGCGACGTGGCGAATGTCCAGCAGTGCCTGCAACATCCAGAAGCCCTCGACGTTGACGGTGATGTCGGTGCGGGTGCTCGGGTCCATCACTACCCTCCTCTACCTTGCCGATGTACTCAGCTATTGGATCACGCTGGGGCGCGGGTGCGGCACCACCCCGCCAATTGCAGCACGCGGCAGCACACCGGTGGGGTCGGTGTGCTGCCGCGCTGCGGATTGCGGGCGGTCAGGCCCAGCTGGAGCCGACGGAGGCGTCGGTGTTGGCCATGTTGTTGCCGGC
>CAYNJD010000141.1:0-8322 GCA_964397355.1 uncultured Mycobacterium sp.
TCCGGATGAACCCGCGCTGGGTGTCGCCGCGCAGCGGGTGCTCGACCTTGATGACGTCGGCGCCCCAGTCGGCAAGGATCGCGCCGGCCGCCGGCACGAACGTGAACTGTGCGACCTCCAGTACCCGGAAGCCATCCATGACCTTGATCAAGTCAGCGTGCTCCTGCCGCCTTGCGAACCGGTTCCGAACCAATTGAAGTATTCTACTGTAATGGTTACGGTTGGGCATCCGAAAGAGGGGCGTCGGGGCGACGGCGGTCAGCAGGCCAGCAGCGTCGAGGCCGGCGAACGGGCCGCGGCGGCCGCCGAAGGGCGCATGCTCATCGACGGGAAGCTGGTCGAGGCGGCCTCCGGTGCGCAGTTCGACAACGTCAGCCCGGCCACCGGGCGGGTGCTGGGCGCGACCGCGGCCGCTGATGGCGCCGACATGGAGCGGGCGATCGGTGCTGCCCGCCGCGCCTTCGACGACACCGACTGGTCAACCGACCGAGAACTGCGCAAGCGCTGCCTGCAGCAACTGCAGTCCGCGCTGGAGGCCGAAAAGGAAGACCTGCGCACCGAACTGATCGCCGAAGTGGGTTGCCCGGTGATGACGACCCAGCTGGCACAGCTGGATTGGCCGCTGGCCGATGCGCTGCGCTATCCGGCACGGCTGATCGACGACTTCGAGTGGGAGCGGTTGCTCGACGGTGGCGGACTGTTCGGCGAGCGCAACATCCGCACCGTCGTCAAGGAGCCGGTCGGGGTGGTGGCCGCGATCACCCCATCGAATTTCCCGGTCGAGGTGATCCTCAACAAGCTGGGGCCGGCGCTGGCGGCCGGCAACACCGTGGTGCTCAAGCCCGACCCGCACACCCCGTGGAACGCCACCCGGCTGGGACGGCTCGTGGCCGAACGCACCGATATTCCCGCCGGTGTGGTCAACGTGGTGCCCACGCCGTCCAACGAGGTTGCCGGCCTGCTCGGCACCGACCCCCGAGTCGACATGATCTCGTTCACCGGATCCACCACCGTCGGCAAGCTGCTGGCCCGCAACAGCGCAGACACGATGAAGCGGACTTTCCTTGAGCTGGGCGGAAAGTCGGCGCTGATCGTGCTCGACGACGCCGATCCTGCCAAGGTCATCCCCGGTGCCGTCGGGGTGTGCGTGCATGCCGGGCAGGCTTGTGCGGCCACCACCCGGATGCTGGTGCACGCCTCGCTGTTCGATGAGCTGGTCACCGCGGTCACCGCGGCTTTCGCGGCGGTGCCGGTGGGGGACCCGGTGCTGCCGCAGACGCTGGTCGGCCCGCTGATCAGCGTCGAGCAGAAGCAGCGTGTCCTCGACGCCTATGCGCAGGCCCGGCGCGAGGGCGCTGAGATCACCACCGGTGGCGGGGAATTCACCGACCTGCCGGAAGACCTCGCCGGTGGGCACTACGTGCAGCCGACCGTGATCGTCGGTGTCGACAACAGCGCTGCCATCGCGCAACAGGAGGTCTTCGGCCCGGTGCTGGTGATCCTGCCGTTCAGCGACGACGACGAGGCGGTGCGGATCGCCAACGACAGCGCTTACGGGTTGGCCGGCGCGGTGGTCTCGTCCTCGGCGGAGCGGGCGATGGCCGTCGCACGGCGGGTTCGCACCGGGGCGATCGGTGTCAACGGCGGGATGTACTACGGGGCCGACGCCCCGTTCGGCGGATACAAGAGCAGCGGCTGGGGCAGGCAGTGCGGGATCGAGGGGTTCTCGCAGTACCTGGAGACCAAGACGATCGGCTACCGGAAACCGCGGGAGGGCTGAATCAGGCGCTGCCGGCACCCGGCGCGGTGTGCTTCAAGTCAGGCGGCGGTCCGGTGTCTGACGGATTCGATCATGGTGGTTTGCGCCCGCCTCATAGCGACAATTCCTCCGGCAGCGCCGGTTTGACGTACGTTGTCGCTGTGAGGCGGGCAATCGCCCTATCGCTCGGCGGGGGATGAATGCACGCCGACCGGTGGGCCAGAGTCACGCGGATCCCTTGCTCGTGAACGTCACCGGCAGGCAGCGCGGCGACCGGAACGGCTGGCCATAGATGTGCGGGTTGTCGTCGGTGACCAGCGTGATGTCGCTGAGCCGGTCCAGCAGGCACTCCATCGCGACCCGCATCTCCATGCGGGCCAGATGCAGCCCCATACAGGTGTGCTCGCCGGCCGCGAATGTGATGTGCGGGATCCATTTGCGGAAGATGTCGAATTCCTCCGAGCGCTCCCATCGTGTCTCGTCACGGTTGGCCGACCCGATGCAGACGTCGACGACCGCGCCCGCGGGAATCGGAACACCGGCCACCTCGGTGTCGCGAATCGCGGTGCGCTGCACGGTGGTCAGCGGCGTCTCGTAGCGCAGTCCCTCTTCGATGGCGGCGCCGATCAACTCGTGGTCGGCCTGTACCGCGGCGAACTGCTCGGGATGGGTGAGCAACAGGTACAGCAGATTGCCCGACGCCCGGTAGGTGGTCTCCAAGCCGGCCGGCAGCAGCAGGCGCAGGAACGAATAGATCGCCTCGTCGCTGAGTTTCTCGCCGTCGACCTCGGCGGTCACCAGGTCGCCGATGATGTCCTCGGTGGGGTGCGCCTTGCGTTTGTCCATCTGCGCAAGAAAATAGTCCTTCAACTGCGCCGACGCACTGAACGCGCGTTCGTAGTCGATGGTGTAGCTGATCAGTTCCATCGCTCGTTGCCGGAACCAGGCCAGATCCTCTTCGGGCAGGCCCAACAACTTGGAGATCACCCGGGTGGGGAACTCGAAGGTGAAGTCGGCCACCAAGTCGGCGGTGCCGGCCTCGATGAACTCGTCGATCAGCGCGGTACAGACCGGCCGCACCACGGCGGGCTCCCAGTGCGCCAGCGACTTACGCTTGAACGCCGAGGAGACCAGGTTGCGGTGCTTGCGGTGCTTCTCGCCCTCCATGGCCAGGATCGTCGGCCCCAGGAACAGCCCGATCGTGACGTCGTAGATGTGCGAGTTGAATGAATCCGCATCCCGGAACACGTGGTTTACCGCATCGAAAGAAACTGCGGCGAAAGGTGTTTCGGGACGCAGCGACGCCGGGGTCTTGGAGTAGTCCATCACGGTGCCGGGCAGGATGCCGGCCTCGCGGCGTTTGCTCTCGAAGTACGGGTAGGGGTTCTTGAGGTAGCCGGCCGGCTTGTCCTGCGCGGCGGCGGCGACGTCAACCTGGCTTTCCATGGGGTTCTCCTGTCTGAGCGCCGGCGTCAGGCGAGACTGATCGGCATCCGCTTGATGCCGTGTACGAAACTGCTGTGCAGGTACTCCGGTTCACCGAGCGTGACCTCCGGAAGCCGGGTGAGCAGCTCGTAGAACAGGTGCCGCAGTTCCATTCGGGCGACATGGGTGCCCAGGCAGTAGTGCGCGCCGCCACCGCCGAACCCGAGATGCGGGTTGCTGGCGCGGGTTATGTCGAACTCGTGCGGCCGGTCGAACACCGTCTCGTCGCGGTTGGCCGAACAGTAGAACAGCGCGATCTTCTCGCCGGCCTTGATCGGGGTACCGGCGACCTCGGTATCGGTCACCGCGTGGCGGGCGAAGGCGATCACCGGGGTGGCCCACCGCACGAATTCCTCGACCGCGGCGCCGATCCGGTTGTCGAAGTCGGCCAGCAGCCAGGCGCGTTGCTCGGGGTGATCGACCAGAGCCTTGAACGCGTGGGTGGTGGCCTGCTTGGTGGTGTCGTTGCCCGCCGAGCCGAGCAGCACCATGAACGAGCCGAGTTCCTCGTCGGTGAGGCGGTGACCGTCGACCTCGGCGTTGACCAGCTCGGTCATCAGGTCGTCGTGCGGCTCGGTACGCCGCCGCTGCGCCAGCTCGACACCGGAGCCGGCCAGCACGCCCAGCTGGGTCATGACGTGCACGGCCCGCTCCTCCAGTGAGGCGTACTCGTCATCGCTGCCGCTGAACAGGCATTCGGCCGCGTAGGCGACCTTCTCCTGGTCTGCCGGATCGATACCGATCATGTCGGAGATGGTGCGCATCGGCAGCTGTCCGGAACAACTTGCGACGAAGTCGATCTGGTCGCCGCTGCGCAGCTGCGTCAGCAGCTTGTCGACGATGTCGCGGGCATTGGCCTTGATCTGCTCCTCGATGCGGCGGACCTGCCTCGGGGTGAACCCCGAGCTGATGAGCTTGCGGTACCGGGTGTGATCTGGCGGGTCCATCGCCAGGAAGAACGTCATATTGCGCTGGATCTCGGCCGGCATGGGGTCGACGCTGACTCCTTGGCTGGAGCAGAACAATTCCTCATGCTGGCTGATGAACTTGATGTCGGCGTGCCGGGTGGCCGCCCAGTAGCCGGTCTCCTCGTTCGGGAAGACGGCCGGCATCGGCCGGTGCCAGGTCAACCCCGGCTCGCCGCGCAGCACGGCAAACGTGTCGTCGCGACTGCGGAAGCTGTTGCTCCAGAAGTCCGGATCCGAGATGTTCAGGTCGTGGTACGGGTACGGCGAAGTGGTCGGGTCGGCCGACGAATTCAGGGTCATGGTTCCTCTCGGGCCTCAGACGGTGATGGGGGCGCCGGCGGTGATCGAGGTGACGAAGCCGCCGTCGATGAGAATGTCCTGGCCGGTGATCCACCCGGCTTGGGGTGAGCCGAGGAAGTCGATCAACGGCACGATGTCGTCGACGACGGCGTGCCGTCCGACGGTGTCGCGCACAGTGTCGAGCGTTTCCTTGCCCATCGACTGCTCGAAGTCGGCCAGGATCGGCGTTTCCACCGGGCCCGGGCTGACGGTGTTGATCCGCACGCCGTACTCGGCTTGCGCCGTCGCGGCGCGCCGCTTGGCGTAGAGGATCACTGCCTGCTTGGAGGTGGTGTACACCGGGAACGCGGGGTCCTGGCCGGCCTGCCAGGCCACCACCGAGTCGGCGTCGGTGGCTTCCAGCAACCCGTTGAGCACTTCGATGCGATGCTCCCAGCCGAGCGCGGCCGTCGAGGCCACCGCGACCACCGCGCCGCCGCGGCGCAGCCGTGGCAGCATGCCCTCGGTCATCAGGCGCATGCCCAGGTAGTTGATCGTGAGAACGTCGGGGGCCGGGGCGGTGCCGGGTACGCCGGCGACGTGAGCCAGCAGGTCCCAGCCGTCGCCGATCCCGCCGGTGAACTCGGCGATGGCGGCGGCATCACGCAAGTCGCAGCGGGCGTGCGCGGATGCCGGCGTCTGCTGTGGGCGTACGTCCACAGCGAGCACGTAATCGCCGCGCTGGTGGAAGTGTGCGGCTGTTGCGGCGCCGATTCCCGACCCGGCGCCGACAACCACCACCCTGCGTTGCGGGTTGTTCATCCTCACCAGCCTTCTGGTGTACCCGAAATATCGACAGTAAGCTCGACTGTAACGAATTCAGGTCTTGTGGACAATGCTACGGTTGGCCCTACCGAACAGCCCGTACCGAACCTCCGCCCGCGCGGTGAAAGATGCGAACAGGAGCCGAGAATGGCCGACACGATCGGATTCGTCGGAGCCGGCAAGATGGGCGAGCCGATGGTCCTGCGCCTGGTCGAGGCCGGTCACCGGGTGCAGGTGTACGCGCGCCGGTCCGAAGTGCGCGAGCGGCTGGCGGCCGCCGGCGCCGTGCCGGTGGACTCGGTCGCAGCGGTCGGCCGTGATGCCGGCGTCGTGATCAGCTGTCTGTTCTCCGACGCCCAGTTGCTGGAGGTGGCCGCCGGTGCCGACGGCCTGCTGGCCAATACCGGACCGGACACCGTCGTGGTGTCCCACACCACCGGAACGGTGAGCACGCTGACCAAGCTGACGGCGGAGTTCCCCGCGGGTCCGGTACTGGTGGACGCGCCGGTCAGCGGCGGTGCCCATGACATCGCCGCCGGGCGGCTGACGGTGTTGCTCGGCGGCCCGGACGAGGCGGTGGCCCGCGCCAAGCCGGTGCTGGCCGCCTACGCCGATCCGGTGATCACCACCGGAGGTCTCGGGACCGCGCTGAACCTCAAACTGATCAACAACGTGCTGTTTGCCGCCAATGCCCAGCTCGTCGCCGCGGCGGTCGAGCTGGCCGAAAACCTCGGTGTGCCCGAAACCAGCCTGTTCACCGCACTGGAACAGTGCAGCGGCGGTAGTCGGGCCGCGGGGTATGTGCAGTCGGCCGGGGGTGTGGCGAACTTCGGGAAAGTGGTTGCGCCCTTCATGCGCAAGGACGTTGCCGCCTGCATCGAGGCGGCCGCCGACCGTGGCGTCGAGCTGGGCCAGCTGCGCACGGTGGCCGAAACCGGGCCGCTGGACTTGTCGTGACCGACCCGGTGGCGCTGCTGGACAAGCAGCGCAACTCGTTCGTCGCCGACGGGCCGCCCGATGCGGCGTTGCGGCGCAACCGGATCGACCGGCTGCTGGCGCTGGTACTGGACAACACCGACGCCTTCGTCGAGGCGATGGCCGACGACTTCGGCACCCGGTCACGGTCGGCGTCGCTGGCCACCGAACTGGTCGGCATGATCCCGGTGATCGAGCACACCAGATCGCATGTCAGCCGATGGATGCGGCCCGGAAAGCTGCTGCGCGCGGCTCGCCTTGCCGGGCTGCGCGCCGAGGTGCAGCCGAGCCCGCTCGGCGTGGTGGGGATCATCGGGCCGTGGAACTTCCCACTGCAACTGGTGGTGCTGCCGGCGGCCGCGGCGTTCGCGGCGGGCAACCGGGTGATGATCAAGATGTCCGAGATCACCGCGCACACCGCCGAACTGATGCAGCAGACCGCGCCGAAATACTTTTCCGACGACGAACTGGCCGTCGTCACCGGTGGCCCGGATGTGGCGGCCGCGTTCGCGGGTCTGCCGTTCGACCACCTGTTCTTCACCGGCTCACCGTCGGTGGGTGCGCTGGTGCAGCGTGCCGCGGCCGAGAACCTGGTGCCGGTGACCTTGGAGTTGGGCGGAAAGAACCCCGTCGTGGTGGCCCCCGGCGCCGACATCGGGCGGTCGGCGACACGGATCGCGTCGGCCCGGATGGTCAACGGCGGACAGGTCTGCGTGTGCCCCGACTACGTTTTGGTGCCCGAACGCGAGATCGACTCCTTCGTCGAGGTCGCCCGAGCGACGCTGCGGGAGATGTTTCCGACCATCGTGGCCAACGGCGACTACTGCTCATGCGTCAACGAGGCCAATTTCGACCGGGTGCTGGAGCTCATCGGGGATGCGCGGGAACGCGGCGCCACCGTGGAGACGGTTGCCCCGCTCGGAGAGGCGCTACCGGATCGGGCCTCCCGCAAGATCGCTCCCACCATCGTCCGCGGTGTCGACGCGACGATGCGCATCGCCGACGAGGAGATCTTCGGCCCGGTGCTGATGGTGCAGGGCTATTCCACACTCGACGACGCGATCGATCGGATCAACGCACGTCCGGCGCCGCTGGTCGCCTACTGGTTCGGTCCCGACGACGAGAGCTTCCGGGACTTCGTGCGGCGCACCAGAAGTGGTGGGGTGGCCCGAAACGACTTCGCCGCACAGATGATTCCGTCGGCCGCGCCGTTCGGCGGGGTGGGGCGCAGCGGCATGGGGGCGTACCACGGCAAGGCGGGATTCGATGCCTTCAGCCACTACCGGACGGTGGTCGGCTCGGATCTGCCGTTCAGCCTGACCGGAAGCGCCGCGCCGCCGTTCAAGCCGGGGATGCGGCTTTATGCCGATGCGATGTTGCGGCGGGCTCGCAGCCGGACTCGTCGCCGGCTGGCCAGGCGCGGCTAACCCTGCTCGGCCTGTTCGCGCGCCCACCGGTAGTCGGCCTTGCCGGCCGGGCTGCGCACGATCGACGGCCGGAACACGATCGCCTTGGGCAGTTTGTAGCGGGCCAGTGAGCCGCCGGCGTGCCCGATGAGTTCGTCGGCGGTTGCACCGGCGCCGTCGGCCAGCGCGACCACGGCCACCACCTCCTGCCCCCAGCGTTCACTGGGCCGGCCGGCCACCACCACGTCGACCACGGCCGGATGCGAGGCGATCGCCGTCTCGACCTCCTCGGCGAAGATCTTCTCCCCGCCGGAGTTGATCGTCACCGAATCCCGGCCCAGCAGCTCGATCGAGTCGTCGGCCAGGTGTCGTGCCCGGTCGCCGGGAACGGCGTGACGTACCCCGTCGATCACCGGGAACGTCGCCGCGGTCTTGGCGGCATCGCCCTTGTAGCCCAGCGGCACGTAGCCGCGCTGCCCCAGCCAGCCCAGGCCGTCGTGGCCGGGTTCGAGCACCGCAGTGAGATCCTCGGCCACCACGCAGGTATCCGGACCGGCGGCGAACGTTCCCGTCGAGACCGCGCCCGACGTCGACATGTGGCGCATCTGGGCGCCGGTCTCCGAGG
>CAYNJD010000142.1:0-8292 GCA_964397355.1 uncultured Mycobacterium sp.
CGGCGACAGCAGCGGTTCGTCGACGCCGACGACACCGAGACCGTCGCGGCCCTGGCGGCCGTCATCCGCGGGCTGCGGCCGCACGTGGTCGTCAGCTATGACCCGCACGGCGGCTACGGCCATCCCGACCATGTGCACGCCCACCACGTCACCACCGCGGCGGTGGCGGCCGCGGCCGACGACCGCGCCGCCCGGGGGTGGGCCACGCCGAAGTTCTACTGGAGCGTGACCGCCACCAGTGCCTGGCAAGCGGCTCGGCAGGCATTGCGGGACGGGGATCTGCTGCCGCACTGGACCGAGCCGGGCGACTCGAACGCCGAACCCACGGCCGGGCAGTTTCCCGACGACCGGATCGACGCGGTCATCGAGGACCCCGGGGCGCTGTCGGCCAAGGTGGCGGCCATGGCCGCGCACGCCACCCAGGTCGCCGTCGGCCCCACCGGTCGCGCGTTTGCGTTGTCCAACAACGTGGCCCAGCCGATTCTTGACAGCGAGCACTACGTGCTGGCCGCCGGCAGCGCCGGCCCCCGCGATGCGCGGGGGTGGGAAACCGATCTGCTGGCCGGAGTTGAGTTCGATACCGCCGGGCACGGGGTAAGCTCCTGCTGAGCAGCTTCGCGACGTAGAGGCAAGGACTTAGGTGGTTTAGGCATGGATCCCGATCTGGACCCGAACTTGGAACACTGGCAGTGGTGGCTGGACAGCTACCAGTGGATGGTCGGTTCGATGGTCAGCCAGCTGGACAGCATCCCGACTTGACCCCGGTCGCGCCGCTCGCCGAGCCCGCGACGAACACCGGCAGGCCGGGTCGGGCGGTCGACTACCCGGTAATGGCCCTCCTGGCCCTCGACGGCATGCTCTGCGCCGTGGCCACGGCTTTGTTGCTGCCCGCCCACATCGGCGCGGTGCCGTTTCCGCTCAGCGCGCTGATCGGAGGCCTGGTCAATGCCGCTCTGGTGTGGGTCGCGCTGCGCTCCACGACGTCGCTGCGGCTGGCCGCCCTGCCGCTGTGGACCTGGTTGGTGACGGTCGCGGTGATGACGTTCGGCGGGCCGGGAGACGACCTGATCTTCGCCGACCGCGGCGTGATGGCCTACGGCGTGCTGTTGATGATCCTGCTGGGCAGCGTGCCGCCGGGCTGGCTGCTGTGGCGGCGGCGTCAAGCGCTGAACGCCGCGCGGGCTGCCGGAGCACCCTGACGACCGGCGCGGCGGGCTACCTGGAAGGCTCGGTTGGCGCGCCGACTACTGTGGCGCGTATGGCATGCGCGAGATTCCGGATGCGGGGGGCGCGCGGATGACGAACCCGTCGGCGCTGCGCCGCGTCCTGCGGCGGGCCCGCGACGGCGTCCTGCTGAACGTCGAGGAAACCGCCATCGCGATGACCGCGCGCGGCGCGGATCTGGCCGACCTGTGCGCGAGTGCCGCCCGGGTGCGCGACGCGGGTCTGGTCTCGGCTGGGCGGCGCGGGCCCGGCGGACGGCTACCGGTCAGCTATTCGCGCAAGGTGTTCATCCCGGTCACTCACCTGTGCCGGGACACCTGCCACTACTGCACATTCGTCACCGTCCCCGGTGTGCTGCGTGCGCAGGGCAAACAGCTGTACCTGCCGCCCGACGAGATCGTCGACATTGCGCGTCGCGGCGCCGAATTGGGATGCAAGGAGGCGCTGTTCACCCTGGGGGACCGGCCCGAGGAGCGTTGGCCCGAAGCCCGGCAGTGGCTCGACGAGCGAGGCTACGACAGCACGTTGGCCTATGTGCGGGCGATGGCGATCCGGGTGCTGGAGGAGACCGGTCTGCTGCCCCACCTGAACCCCGGGGTGATGAGCTGGTCGGAGATGTCGCGGCTCAAGCCGGTGGCGCCGTCGATGGGCATGATGCTGGAGTCCACCTCCCGGCGACTGTTCGAGACCAAAGGGCTGGCGCACTACGGCAGCCCGGACAAGGATCCGGCGGTGCGACTGCGCGCGCTGACCGACGCGGGCCGGCTATCGATCCCGTTCACCACCGGTCTGCTGGTGGGCATCGGCGAGACGCTGACCGAACGCGCCGACACGCTGCACGCGATCCGTAAGGTGCACAAGGAATTCGGCCACATTCAGGAAGTGATCGTGCAGAACTTCCGGGCCAAGGAGCACACCGCGATGGCGTCGTCGCCCGACGCGGGCTTCGAGGACTTCGTGGCCACCGTGGCGGCGACCCGACTGGTGCTGGGCCCGAAGATGCGGGTGCAGGCGCCGCCCAACCTGGTGTCGGCCGATGAGTGCCTGGCGTTGATCGGCGCCGGGGTCGACGACTGGGGCGGGGTGTCGCCGCTGACGCCCGACCACGTCAACCCGGAGCGGCCGTGGCCGGCGCTGGACGATCTGGCCGCGGTCACCGAGCGCGCCGGATATGACCTGGTGCAGCGCCTGACCGCCCAGCCCGACTACGTGCAGGCCGGTGCGGCGTGGATCGATCCGCGAGTGCGGCCGCATGTCATGGCGCTGGCCGACCCGGCCACCGGGTGGGCACGCGATGTCAACCCGACCGGACTGGCTTGGCAGGAGCCCGACGAGGTCCAGTCGGCCGGCCGGGTGGACCTGAACACCGCGATCGACATCGACGGCCGGGCCACGCAGACCCGCAGCGACCTGGGCAGCGCCTTCGGGGACTGGGAGTCGATCCGCGAACAGATCCACGAGCTGGCGGCCCGCGCACCCGAACGTGTCGACACCGACGTGCTGGCCGCGCTGCGCTCCGCCGAACGCGACCCGGCCGGCCTCACCGACGCCGAGTACCTGGCGCTGGCCACCGCGGACGGTCCTGCGCTGGATGCGGTTGCCGCACTGGCTGATTCACTGCGCCGCGACACCGTCGGCGACGACGTGACCTACGTCGTCAACCGCAACATCAACTTCACCAACATCTGTTACGTCGGCTGCCGGTTCTGCGCTTTCGCGCAGCGCAAAGGCGACGCCGACGCGTTTTCGCTGTCCAACGCCGAGGTCGGCCAACGCGCCTACGAGGCACACCTGGCCGGCGCCACCGAGGTGTGCATGCAGGGCGGGATCGATCCCGAGCTGCCGGTCACCGGATACGCCGACCTGGTGCGCGCGGTCAAGCAGCGGGTGCCGTCGATGCACGTGCACGCGTTCTCCCCGATGGAGATCACCAACGGGGTATCCAAGAGCGGCTTGAGCATTCGCGAGTGGCTGATCAGTCTGCGCGAAGCCGGGCTGGGCAGCATCCCCGGCACCGCTGCGGAGATCCTCGACGACGAGATCCGCTGGGTGCTGACCAAGGGCAAGCTGCCGACCTCGATGTGGGTCGAGGTGATCACCACCGCGCACGAGGTGGGCCTGCGGTCCAGCTCGACGATGATGTACGGCCACATCGACTCGCCGCGGCACTGGGTCGGGCACTTTAAGGTGCTGCGGGAGATCCAGGACCGCACCGGTGGTTTCACCGAGTTCGTGCCGCTGCCGTTCGTGCACCAGAGTTCGCCGCTGTATCTGGCCGGCGGGGCGCGGCCCGGCCCCAGCCACCGCGACAACCGGGCGGTGCATGCGCTGGCGCGGATCATGCTGCACGGCCGCATCTCCAACATCCAGACCAGCTGGGTCAAGCTGGGGGTGGAGCGCACCCAGGTGATGCTCAACGGCGGGGCCAACGATCTGGGCGGCACGTTGATGGAGGAGACCATCTCCCGGATGGCCGGCTCCGAGCACGGGTCGGCCAAGACCATCGCCGAGTTGGTGGGCATCGCCGAGGGCATCGGCCGGCCCGCGCGGCAGCGCACCACCGACTACGCCCCGCTTCCGGTGCCCGCCGCGCCGGGCTGCTCGTCGCCGGCCGACGCAGCGGGCTGAAAACCGGTTTGGGGCGCGACCGCCGCACCCGCGCCGGGGTCTTTACCTCGACCCGCCGAGCGGGTATACACACCGGCATGCGACCGGCGGTCTTGTTGATGCTGGCGTTTTCGGTGCTGGCCGGCTGCGGCGGCGCCGAGGTGTCGCCGGGAGATGGTCCTGCCCCCGGCGACACCTCGGCGCCGGTGGCGCCCGCGCGCTTCACGCTGCGCAGCCCGGCCTTCGCCGAGAACGCCCGGATCCCAACGGAGTACTCGTGCACCGGTCGCAATGTGGCGCCGCCGCTGCGCTGGCAGCACGTGCCCGCCGGGGCCGAGTCGTTGGCCGTGGTGGTCGAGGATCCCGACGCGCCGGCGGGCCGGTATGTGCACTGGGTGGTCAGTGGAATCCCGCCGACCACCACCGAGATCGTCGACGGGGTGTTGCCGCCTACGGCGGTGGTCAGTCTCAACTCCGGAAACAAGGCCGACTACCTCGGTCCCTGCCCGCCGGCCGGCACCGGCCTGCACCACTACCGCTTCCAGCTGTACGCGCTGCGCAAGCCGGTCTCGTTGGCGCCGACCACGCCGGTGCCGGAGTCGACCCTGACCATCACGGAGATGTCGATCGCGGTCGCCACCACGGTCGGAGTCTTCGGCGAATGAGCCCGCCGTGGCTGCGCACCGCCGCGAACGCAGGGTGAATGCTGACTACAGCCGGGCCGCCAGCTCGGTGCCCTGCTTGATGGCCCGCTTGGCATCCAGCTCGGTGGCCAGCGCCGCTCCGCCGATGACGTGCGGGCGCACACCGCGTTCCCGCAGGCCGTCCTCCAGATCCCGCACCGACTCCTGCCCGGCGCAGATCACCACGTTGTCCACGGCCAGCAGCTGCGGGCGCGCCTTCTTCGGCCCGTAGCTGATGTGCAGCCCGTCATCGTCGATGCGTTCGTAGTTCACCCCGGAGAGTTGTTGGACGCCTTTGGCTTTCAACGACGCCCGGTGAACCCAGCCGCTGGTCTTGCCCAGCTTGCGGCCCTGCGCGCCCTCGGTGCGCGCCAACAGGTAGACCTGCCGGGCCGGCGGCGACGGGTCCGGTGCCACCAGCGCACCGCGGGCGTCCCACGGGTCGGCGGCGCCCCATTCGGCCTTCCACTCCTTGAGGTTCAGCGTGGGTGATGCCGCCGGGTTCTCCACGACCAGGAACTCGCTGACGTCGAAGCCGATTCCGCCGGCACCGATCACCGCCACCGACGCTCCCACCGGCCGGCCGCCGATCGCCTCCGCGTAGGACAGCACCTTCGGATGCTCGATTCCGGGGAGCTGCGGGATCCGGGGCCGCACGCCGGTGGCCAGGACCACCTCGTCGAAGCCGGTCAACTCCTCGACGCGTGCGCGGCTGCCCAGTCGCACCGTCACCGCGTGCTTGTCCAGCATCGTGGTGTAGTAGCGGATGGTTCCGGCGAACTCCTCCTTGCCCGGAATCCGCTTGGCCAGGTCGAATTGGCCCCCGAGGAACTCGTTGGCCTCGAACAGCGTCACGTCGTGGCCGCGCTCGGCCGCCGTCACCGCGGCCGACAGTCCGGCCGGTCCGGCCCCCACCACCGCGATCCGCCGGCGCCGCCGCGTCGGACCGAGCACCAGCGTGGTCTCGTGGCCGGCACGAGGATTGACCAGGCACGAGACCTTCTTGTGCACGAAGGCGTGGTCCAGGCAGGCCTGGTTGCACGCGATGCAGGTGTTGATCTCGTCGGCGCGGTCGGCGGCGGCCTTGCGCACCCAGTCCGGGTCGGCCAGCATCGGGCGGGCCATCGAGATCAGTTGCACCGATGTCTCGGTGAGGATCTGCTCGGCGGCTTGCGGCATGTTGATCCGGTTGGACGCCACCACCGGGATCGTGACGTGGTCGGCGACCGCGTGGGAGATGTCGACGAACGCACTGTTGGGAACCGATGTCACGATGGTCGGCACCCGGGCCTCATGCCAGCCGAAGCCGGAGTTGATCATGGTGGCGCCGGCGGCTTCGACTTCGGTTGCCAGCGCGAGGACTTCGTCCCAGCTCTGACCGTCTTCGACGTAGTCGGCCATCGACATCCGGTAGCAGATGATGAAGTCGGGCCCGACGGTCGCGCGGGCGCGGGCCACGACCTGAACCGGGAAGCGGCGTCGGTTGGCCGCCGTGCCGCCGTAGCGGTCGGTGCGCCTGTTGGTGCGCGGCGCCAGGAACTGGTTCAGCAGATACCCTTCGCTGCCCATGATCTCCACGCCGTCGTAGCCGGCCTCGCGGGCCAGTTCGGCGGCGCGGGCGAAGTCGGAGATCGTCGAGTCCACCCCGCGCGACGAGAGTGCCCGCGGCCGGAACGGGTTGATGGGCGCTTTGATCGCCGAGGCGCTGACCGAAAACGGGTGGTAGGCATAGCGTCCCGCGTGCAGCACCTGAAGCAGGATCTTGCCGCCCGCCTCATGCACCGCGTCGGTGACGCGTCGGTGGCGGCGCGCGTCGGCGGCAGTGATCAGCTGCGAGGCGAACGGCAGCAGCCAGCCCGAGCGGTTCGGGGCGTACCCGCCGGTGATGATCAACCCGACACCGCCGCGGGCGCGTTCGGCGAAGTATTCGGCGAGCTTGCCGATGTCACCGGCGCGGTCCTCCAGGCCGGTGTGCATCGATCCCATCACCACTCGGTTGGCCAGGGTGGTGAACCCCAGATCCAACGGTGACAACAGCATCGGGTACGGGTTGCCGGGTTCGTCTGTCACAGTGCCGCCTTCACCTCAGTGCCTGTTCGACTTCGTCGAGCCAGTCGATCGCGCTCTCTTCGGCGCGCACCCCGCCGCGCAGCACCAGGTACTGGTGCAGTGCTGCCCCGGTCAGCGAGCCGGGATCCGGGAACTGCCGTTTCTCCAGGGCGCGGTAGACGTCCAGCCGGGAGACGCGTTCGGCGCGCAGCGCGGCCGCCTGTTCGCGCACCGCGGCGGCGTCGCCGTAGCAGGCACCGCGGACCTTGACCGCCAACTCGCGGAGCCGGTTGTCGACCACCGAACCACCGCGGCGTGCCAGCGGCGCCGAGATCCAGCGGGCCAACTCGGCGCGGCCCGCCTCGGCGACGGTGTAGACCTTCTTGTCCGGGCGGCCGCGCTGGGCCACCTCGGTGGCGTGCACCCAGCCGTCGGCCTCCATGGTGCGCAGTGTGCGGTAGATCTGCTGGTGGGTGGCGCTCCAGAAATAGCCGATGGAGCGGTCGAAGCGGTGGGCGAGCTCATAACCGGAGCCGGACTGCTCGCGCAGGGACACCAGGATCGCGTGGGGAAGCGCCACGAGCGCGAGCATAGGCATCCGCAAGGTCGCTATGCAACTTGTTGCACTGCAACTGCGCGCATAGCGCGGTGGGCCGTGCCGGTCGCGGCCGGCTCGCGGCTACTATCAGGAACCGATGAATCGCCGCAGCCCGCACGGCAGCAGGTCAGCCGCACTGCCGACCTTCCCGTGGGACACCCTGGCCGAGGCGACGGCGCTGGCGAAGGCGCACCCCGGCGGCATCGTGGACCTGTCGGTGGGCACCCCGGTCGATCCCGTCGCCCCGGTCATCCGGGACGCGCTGTCGGCGGCCTCGTCGGCGCCGGGTTATCCCACCACCGCGGGCACTCCGGCGCTGCGCGCCTCGGCGGTAGCGGCGCTGGCCCGCCGCTACGGAATCACCGGGCTGGCCGAATCGGCGATCCTGCCGGTGATCGGTACCAAGGAACTCATCGCCTGGCTGCCGACGCTGCTCGGTCTCGGCGGTGACGACCTGGTGATCGTGCCCGAACTGGCCTACCCGACCTATGAGGTGGGTGCCCGGCTCGCCGGTGCGGCCTGGTTGCGCTGTGACGCGCCGGACCGGCTCACCGGGCCGCCGCCCGCCCTGGTCTACCTGAATTCGCCCAGCAACCCCACCGGAGCGATCCTGACCGCCGCCGAGCTGCGCGCGGTCGTCGACTGGGCTCGCGAACACAACGTGCTGGTGGTCTCCGACGAGTGTTATCTGGGGTTGGGCTGGGAGGACACGCCACCGCGGTCGGTGCTGCACCCGCAGGTGTGCGACGGCGACCACACCGGCCTGCTGGCGGTGCATTCGCTGTCGAAGACCTCGTCACTGGCCGGCTATCGAGCCGGCTTCGTCGCCGGCGACGCCGCCGTGGTGGCCGAACTGCTCGCGGTGCGCAAGCATGCCGGGATGATGGTGCCCACCCCGGTGCAGGCGGCGATGGTCGCCGCCCTCGACGACGACGCACACGAACGCGAGCAGCGCGACGTCTACGCGCGCCGCCGCGCGACGCTGCTGCCGGCGTTTCGTGCCGCCGGGTTCACCGTCGACCACTCGCGGGGCGGGCTGTATCTGTGGGCCACCCGCGGTGAGGCGTGCCGGAGCACCGTCGAGTGGCTGGCGCAGCGCGGCATCCTGGTGGCGCCGGGGGAGTTCTACGG
>CAYNJD010000143.1:0-6665 GCA_964397355.1 uncultured Mycobacterium sp.
CCGTCGCCGGCCCGCCCGGCGTACTTGGCCACCACCGGCCCGCCGGCCGCGATGTAGACCGGCACGCCGTCCTGCGGCACGTCGTAGATCGAGGCGCCCTTGAGCGTGTAGTAGTCGCCGGCGAAGTCGACCCGGCCGCCGCGCCAGAGCTCGCGCATCAGCCGCACCGACTCGCGCAACCGGGCGAAGCGCTCCTTGAAGTCGGGCCACTGGCCGGTGTAGCCGGTGGCGATCTCGTTGAGCGCCTCGCCGGTGCCCACGCCCAGGAAGACCCGCTGCGGGTACAGGCAGCCCATGGTGGCGAAGGCCTGCGCGATGACGGCCGGGTTGTACCGGAACGTCGGCGTCAGCACCGAGGTGCCCAGCTGGATCGTCTTGGTGCGTTCCCCGACCGCGGTCATCCAGGCCAGCGAGAACGGCGCGTGACCGCCCTCGTGGCGCCACGGCTGGAAGTGGTCGCTGACCGTGGCGCTGTCCATGCCGTGTGCCTCGGCGGCAACACCGAGCTCCACCAGTTCCCGCGGCCCGAACTGCTCCGCCGACGCCTTGTATCCCAGTTTCAGTTCCGCCATTCCACCTTTTCTACTCTCCCGCGGTCTTCCTACACTCACGGGCATGGGTGAGAGGCTGGTCGAGCTGGTTCCGGTCACCGAGCAGGTGCATCTGGCCCGCGGCGAGGCGGTCAACTGGCTGCTGGTGACCGATGACACCGGTGTGCTGCTGATCGACGCCGGCTACCCCGGTGACCGCACCGATGTGCTGGCGTCGCTGGGAGCGCTGGGCTACCACGCCGCCGACGTGCGCGCGGTGCTGCTCACCCACGCCCACGTCGACCATTTCGGGGCGGCGATCTGGCTCGCCAAGACCTACGGCACACCGGTGTACTGCCACGCCGACGAGGTCGGCCACGCCAAGCGTGAATACCTGGAGCAGGCCTCGCCGCTGGCGCTGGTTCCGCACCTGTGGCGGCCGAGTTGGGCGCTGTGGAGCGTGCACGTGGTGCGCAACGGCGGCCTGAACCGCGAGGGCATCCCGACCGCCCAGCCGCTGACCGGCGATATCGCCGCCGGACTGCCCGGCCAGCCGGTGGCCATCCCCACCCCCGGCCATACCCGCGGCCACTGCTCGTATCTGGTCGACGGCGTGCTGGCCAGCGGGGACGCCTTGATCACCGGGCACCCGGTGCTGGCGCACACCGGCCCGCAGCTGCTACCGGCGCTGTTCAGCCACAGCCAGGATGACAGCATCCGCAGCCTGTCGGCGCTGGCACTGTTGGAGACCGACATCCTGGCGCCCGGTCACGGTGACCTGTGGCGAGGCCCGATCCGGGAGGCCGCCGAGCAGGCGATTCGCCGTGCGGGCAAACATTAAGGTCACGATCCGATAAGCGCTGATCAGGAAGTTTAAGAGCGCCCTTATCAATCGGATCCGCATTTACGGGCCGTCGCCGGAGAAACGGCGGCAGCTGCTGGAACGGTTGCGGCGCAGCGTATTCGGCTGTGTTCCAGGACACAGGGCGCTCACTCGGGCCGCGCGTACCTTGGGCTCCGGACGGGACTTGCATTCACAACCCGGAAGGAAAGATCCATGTCGAAACCCCTTGGCGTCACCATGTTTCGGCGGTTCGGCCTCGGCGCCGGCTTGCTGGGCGCCACCGCGGCAACGTTGATCGTCGCGCCGTCGGCGTCGGCGGCGCCGGACTGCAGCCCGGCCGCGGTGTCGAACACCGTCGACTCGGTGACCGGTTCGGCGCGGCAGTACCTGGCCGCCCATCCCGGTGCCAACGCGGTGGTGACGCAGGCCGTCAGCTCTCCGCGGCCGCAGGCCGCCGCCGACGTGCGCAGCTACTTCACCGCTCACCCGCAGGAGTACTACGAGTTGCGCGGCATCCTGGCGCCGATCGGTGAGACGCAACGGCAGTGCCAGACGACGGTGCTTCCGCCCGGATTGGCTTCTGCCTACGCCGAATTCATGGCCGGCTGACGCCCGGTCGGTTCCGGGTAGCGGCGACGTAGCGAATCGGTACCGGGGCGCCGTCGAGTTCGCGGTTGGACAACCGCGGTAACCGGGCGGCTGCGAACAGCTCCGATATTCCGGATACGACTGTCGCCCAACCGCTCTCGGACAGATGTCGCACCACGTCGGTGTGCTCTCCGGAATAGAACGGACCGGGCCCGGTGAGATTCAGACCGCGACGGCGCCAGCGCTCGACAAGGGATTCGTGGTGCACCGCCTGCGGCCGGCTCGGCGGTACCGCATGATCGGCCGCCAACCGGCTGCCCGGGGCGCTGAGCGCGGTCACACCGTCCAGTAGCCGATTCTGCGCGTCCGACGGCACGTACCACACCAGCAGGCCCTCGATGACCCAGGCGGTGGGCACGGTGGCGTCGAAACCCACCCGTCGCAGCGCAGCCGGCCAGTCACCCCGCAGGTCGACCCCGACCGCACGCCGGTTGACACTAGGGGTGCTGCCCCAGGCCCGCATGGTGGTGGTCTTGAAGTCCACCACCGGGGGATGGTCCACCTCGTAGACGACGGTCTCGGCCGGCCACCACAGCCGGTAGGCGCGGGTGTCCAGACCCGAGCCCAGGATCACCGCCTGGCGGATTCCGCCGCGCGCGGCGTCGGTGAAGAACGCGTCGAAGAACTTGGTGCGCGCCGCGGAGAACTCCGCCAGCCGGGGGAACCCGCCGTCCTTGCCGAGCCGGCTGATGTCGAGGTCGCCGTCGGCCACCCGGATGCAGAACTCCAAGCCCACCTTGTGCACCAGCGGAGCGGCGAACGGGTCGCTGATCAGGCCGCGAGACGTCGCCGCGGCCCGCGCCGCCGCCAGCACCGTGGCGATCACCCCGGCGCCGGTGGCCAGACTCCCGGTGTCATCGGCGGGCGCCGTGCTCATGGCTTTCCACTGCGGCGGCACGGCGGTCAGAACGTTCGTCTGCCGGCCGGCACGCCGTGCACGACCGCCCGGACCTGCTCGTCCATCCCGCTGACCGAGGCGAACAGCATCTCGTCCCCGGCCTGCAGCGCGTCGGTCGCCCGCGGCAGGATGACGGCGTCGCCGCGCTGCACCGCGACCAGAGCGGCACCCTCGGGCAGCGCGATGTCACACACCCGTTGGCCGATCAGCGGATTGTCCTCGGGCAGTGTCAGCTTGGTCAGGCTGGCCTGCCCGCGCCGCAAGCCCATCAACGGCACCAGGTGGCCGACGTCGATGGCGCCCTCCACCGCGGCGACCATCGCCCGCGGCGTAGAGACCGCCACGTCGATGCCCCAACCCTCGGTGAACAGCCGCTCGTTGCGGGCGTTGTTGACCCGGGCCACCACCCGGGCCACGCCGAACTCGGCCTTGGCCAGCAGCGCGGTGGCCAGGTTGGCCTTGTCGTCACCGGTGGCGGCGATCACCACGTCGCAGATCTCGATGCCGCATTCCTGCAGCGCGGACAGCTCGCAGGCGTCGGCCAGCAGCCACTCGGCTCCGGGGACGGAGTTCGGCTCGTAATGCGCCGGGTTGCGCTCGATCAGCAGCACCCGGTGGCCGTCGCCGATCAATTCCCGTGCCACCGATCGCCCGACCGCTCCGGCGCCGGCGATCCCGATGCGCATGATGACTCTCCTCCGCATTGATCCCGGCTGCTCCGGGTGTACCACAGCCGCGACGGCGGTACTGATTTACTGACAGATAACACGAACCCGCTGTCCTTGAGCGAATCACACGAGCGGGTCCGCCCACCACCGCCGGCCCGAATGGGGATCAGATGAGCCTGGAACAGCTCTACCTGGCCCTGCTGATCGGGGGCCTGGTGCTGCTGGCGAGCATCATCGCCACCCGGGTCGCCGATCGGGTCGGTTTGCCCAGCCTGCTGCTGTTCCTGCTGGTCGGTGTCGCGATCGGCAACGATGGGCTGGGGCTGGATTTCTCCGACGTGCAACTGGCCAGCGACCTGGGCACCACCGCACTGGCGGTGATCCTGGTCGAAGGTGGTCTGACGACACGGTTCGCCAACATCCGCCGGCTGCTGGCGCCGGCCACGGTGCTGGCCACGGTCGGGGTCGTGGTCAGCATGGCGGTGATCGCGGTGGCCGCCCACCTGCTGCTGGGTATCAGCTGGCAGCTGGCGTTCCTGCTGGGCGCGATCGTCTCCCCCACCGACGCGGCCGCGGTGTTCTCCATCCTGCGGGTGCTGCCGCTGCCGCGGCGAGTGGCGGGCCTGCTGGAAGCCGAGTCCGGTTTCAACGACGCGCCCGCGGCGATCGTGGTGCTGATGCTGAGCACCACACCGCTGACGATCGCTCCGCTGGAGGCCGTCGGCACCGTGGTCTACGAGCTGGTGGCCGGCTCGGCGATCGGCTTGGTCATCGGGCTGCTCGGTGCGATGACGCTGCGGCGTGCCGCGCTGCCGGCGTCCGGCCTCTACCCGCTGGCCACGTTCGGGCTGGCGATGGTGGCCTTCGCCGCGGCCGCCTCGGCCCACGCCAGCGGATTCATCGCCGCCTACCTGTCCGGCGTGGTGCTGGCGAACTCCGGCCTGCCGCACCGCGCAGCGATCCGCTCATTCGCCGAGGGGCTGGGTTGGCTGGCGCAGATCGGCCTGTTCGTGCTGCTCGGGCTGTTGGTGAGCCCGAGCCAGCTGTCCGGGGAGCTGGTGCCGGCGCTGGTGATCGGGGCCGTGCTGCTGCTGTTGAGCCGGCCGCTGTCGGTGGTCGCCTCGCTGATCTGGTTCAAGGTGCCGTGGCGCGAGCAGATCTTCCTGTCCTGGGCGGGGCTGCGCGGCGCGGTTCCGATCGTGCTCGCGACGTTTCCGATCGTCGAGGGCGTGCATGGCAGCTATCGCCTGCTCAACATCGTGTTCATCCTGGTGGTGGTCTACACCGTGGTGCAGGGGCCCAGCCTGGGCCTGTTCGCGCACTGGCTGCGGCTGATCCCGCGCGATACCACCCGCGAGATTCAGGTGGAGGCGGCCCCGCTGGACGTCCTGGAGGCCGAGCTGCTGACGATGACGGTGCAGCCGGGTTCGAAGCTGCACAACGTCTCGCTGCTCGAACTGCGGCTGCCGGACCCGAGCGTCATCACCCTGATCATCCGCAGGGGCGACACCTTCGTCCCGCAGCCCGACACCCGGATCACCGTCGGGGACGAACTGCTCATCGTCACCACCAGCAAGACCCGCGCCTCGGCCGAACGTCGGCTGCGGGCGGTCAGCCGGCGCGGCAAGCTGGCCCACTGGTTCGACGAGTACGGCGACTCGGAGTGACCCGCTCGGCATTGACTCCGCGCTGAGGGCGGCTCCCACTCGCACTTCTCCGCCCTGGACGCTGAGTCAACGCAGGGTGATCAGCGGGATCGCGGTCTCGGCCGGGGTGAGCCCGCCGTGGAAGCCCACCAGCTGCGCCGTCTGCGGCGGCTCGTGCTCGGTCGCCAGGATCGCGGTGTCGCCGGTGCAGGTCACCACGACATCGCCGATGCGGGCCAGGTGCCGGTCACGCACCGGCCCGAACATCCCGGCGGCCACCGCGTCGTCGCGACTGCGCACCGTGGCCCGGCCGGCCAGCACTTCCGTCCAGGCCGCCAGCACATCAGCGGTGGCGCCCGGCTCGGTGTGCAGGTACCGCACCCGCGGTTCCCCGGCGACCAGCCGGACACCGGCGTGCAGGCGCGGGTCGGCGTCCATGTCGACGCGGGCCTCGTCGGGCACGTTCAGCCCGCCGTGATCGGCGGTGACCACCAGCGCGGCATCGCCCGGCAGCGTCTCCAGGAGGTGGCGCAGCAGCGCGTCGACCTTGGCGGCGGCGCTGTGCCAATGCGGCGAGCCGATGCCCGAGACGTGCGCGGCGTGATCCAGTGCCGCGGTGTAGCCGTAGACCAGGCCCGGCCCCGCCGCGAGTGCCGCGGCCACACCCGCGGCGTAGTGCTCGCCCTTGGCGATGGGGCGAAACTCCGCGCCCCGGTAGGCGACCTCGGTCAGGCCACTGCCGATGAACATCTCCGGCAGCACGGCCCGCACCTCGACGCGAGCGTCGCGCAGCCGCTGGAACCAGGTCGGCACCGGCTGCCAGGTCTGCGGCGGCGGGTCGTCGCGCCAGAAGATGTGGGTGAGCACCCGGTCGGTTCCCGGGACGTTGACCGTGAAGCCCAGCACGCCGTGCTCGCCCGGCAGCGCGCCGGTGCCCAGCGAGACCAGGCTGGTCGGCGTCGTCGACGGGAAGGTGCAGACCAGCTCACTCAGCTGGCCGGTATCGCCGGCCAGCACCGAGGCCAGCAGCGGCGCATGCCGAGCCAGCTGGGGCAACAGCTGGTAGCCCAGCCCGTCGACCAGCACCACCGCCACCCGCCGCACCTCGCCGACCCGCTCACCCAGCCCGAGGGTGTCGGTGGCGCCCGGAACCCCGAGCAGTGCTGCCGCCGACGGCAGGATGTCGCAGATCGAACCGGGCACCGGTTCAGCCTGCCACCGGGCTACGGCGCCGCCACCGGCTGGGGTGCCGCCTCAGGCGCCGGGGCGCCGTTGCCGGCGCTGGTGTTGGCCTTGGTGCGAGCACCGGAGTTGCCCGCGCCGCCGGAGTTGCCGGAGCCGCCCGAACCGCCGGAGCCGCCGCTGCCGGTGTTGGGGATGCTGAACTTCGGCACGCTGGGCATGCTGCCGGAACCGCCGCCCTCGTGCTCG
>CAYNJD010000143.1:6765-8221 GCA_964397355.1 uncultured Mycobacterium sp.
CGTCGGCGGGAGCGTCCGGCGAGCCGTCGGCGGGCGCGTCGGCGGCCCCGGGCGTGTCGTGCAGAACCTGGTCGAGCTGGCTCAGCGGGTCGTTGAGCACACCGAGATCACCGAGATCGACGGGGTCGCCCGGGACATCGGCGAGGTCCGCGTCGGCACCGGAGGCTGCCGCACCGATGACGGTGTCGAGCAGGTCGTCGAAGTCGGCGTGGGCACTCGGGGCGGACAGCAGGCAGCAGCCCAGCGCCAGAAACGCCGTGACCACGCCCCGTCCCGAACCGCCACGCCGGCGACCGCTCATCTGCGAAACCCTTCCTCGATGACTGCCGAGCGACATCAGCTCGGCGAGGAAGAACCTAGCCGCATAACACCCGATTCGACGACCCGAAAATGTCGCTGAATGACAATGTTCAAAGGCCGTTCATCTGTCGTCATCCGTTAAGTCACCACCGCCACACCAACCGGCATTTCCCCAGGTGGAACTGCTATTTGAGACGCCGGTCACAATGGTTCGCAGTTAAAATCAGCCCGAATGATTCGGAAATTCACATAACGGGCTGCTCGGTCCCTATCTTTCCGCGAGGATCGGTTCCGTCCGGCACAAAAAAATCACGGCGAGCAATAATTCCCGCAACCACGCTCACCGCGCCGCCGCGGCGAATCACCCCCCGGCACGCGCGCCCCGGATTAGCGTTCACCGGGTGAACACACCCCCCATCGACCTCGGTTCCTGGATCTCGCGGCGGGCGGCGGCGACCCCGAAGCTGCCGGCCATCACTTTCGGTGAAACCACCTGGAGCTACCGGGATTTCGCGGATCGCATCGACCGACTGGCCGCCGCGCTGGCCGCCGGTGGCATGCGCCGCGGAGATCGGGTCGCCTACGCCGGCCTGAACCACCCGGACTTCTTGGTCACGCTGTTCGCCGCCGCCCGGATCGGCGCGGCATTCGTACCGCTGAACTGGCGGCTCACCGCAGATGAGCTCGGCTACATCCTGGGCGACGCGCAGGTACACACGCTCATCGCCGACGCCGAACGCGCCACGGTGGTCGACCCGGTGCGCGCACGGGCGGGGTTGCAGCGCACGATCGCGCTGGCGCCGGTTCCGGGCTGGGAGCTGCTCGACGACCTGCTCGCCGGGCGCGCTCCGCTGGCCGACCCGGTGTTCGCCGAGCCCGACGACGTCGCGGTGATCATGTACACCTCGGGCACCACCGGACGCCCGAAAGGGGCCATGCTCACCCACGCGAACCTGTTCTGGAACAACATCAATGCGCTGTTGGCGTTCGACACCAGCCAGCAGGACGTGTCGCTGGTGGGTGCGCCGCTGTTTCACATCGGCGGGCTGAACGTGACCACGCTGCTGACCCTGCAGAAGGGCGGCCGGATCGTGCTGATGCCCACCTTCGATCCGGCCCGGGCACTCGAGCTCATCGCCGAGCATCGGGTCACGAC
>CAYNJD010000144.1:0-1791 GCA_964397355.1 uncultured Mycobacterium sp.
CTTGACCGTCGACACCTTGGAGCTGACCAGCAGGATGTAGGGGTCCTCCAGCACTGCTTCCTGACGGTCGGCGTCGGTGACGAAGTAGCCCGAGATGTAGCCCTTGTCGAAGCGCATGCCCTCGGTGAGCTCCAGGCTCAGGCCGAAGGTCTGGGCCTCCTCGACGGTGATGACGCCCTCGTTGCCGACCTTGTCCATCGCCTCGGCGATCAGGTCGCCGATGGACTGGTCGCCCGCGGAGATCCCGGCGGTGGCCGCGATCTGCTCCTTGGTCTCGACCTCCTTGGCGTCCTTGAGCAGCTTCTCGGAGACCCTCTCGACGGCCTTCTCGATGCCGCGCTTCAGAGCCAGCGGGTTGGCGCCGGCGGCCACGTTGCGCAGGCCCTCCTTGACCAACGCCTGGGCCAGCACGGTGGCGGTGGTGGTGCCGTCACCGGCGACGTCGTCGGTCTTCTTGGCGACCTCTTTGACCAGCTCGGCGCCGATCTTCTCGTAGGGGTCCTCCAGCTCGATCTCCTTGGCGATGGACACACCATCGTTGGTGATCGTGGGGGCGCCCCACTTCTTCTCCAGGACGACGTTGCGGCCCTTGGGGCCCAGCGTCACCTTGACCGCGTCGGCGAGGGCGTTCAGGCCCCGCTCGAGGCCCCGACGGGCCTCTTCGTCATACGCAATTTGCTTAGCCATTGCGAAGTGATTCCTCCGGTTAGGGGGTGCACGTCTTGTCGGCCGGGTGCAGTGCCCGCGACGGACGGTTGTGGGTGTGCTCCGCAGGTGCGGCCCCGTACCTCACCGTCCCGACCTAGCACTCGCCGGTCGCGAGTGCCAACGTCATTCTTAGCACTCGCCCATGGAGAGTGCAAGATCGCCGGGGCGCTAGCGGCGCGGGCGCAAACCGTCGGCGACGACTTCGGTCACCCGCTCGGCCAAGTCCGCGTTGTAGGCCTGCATCGCCTGGCAGCCGACCAGGATCGCCTTGACTTCGGCGACCCCGACGTCGCGGCGCGCGGTGCCTGCCTGCTGGGCGGCGCGCAGCAGCTCGCCGAGCACTGTCAGGAACGCCTCCTCCGACTCGGGCGCAGCCGCCTTGATGTCGAGGCCGACGCCGGCCAGCGCCTCGGCCAGGCCCCGATCCGTCGCACCCCACTGCAACACGACCGAGCGCAGAAACGTGAAGATCGCCGCCCCGGGGTCATCGGATTCCAGCAGTGCGTACCCGTCGTCGACCACGTGCTGCATCCGGTCCTCGATGACCGCCCGGTACAACTCCGCCTTGGTCGGGAAGTGGCGGTAGATGGTGCCGGCCCCGACGCCGGCCCGCCGGGCGATCTCGTCGATCGGGACCGACAGGCCTTCGGCCGCAAAGGTTTCGTAGGCGACCTCCAGCACCCGAGCACGGTTGCGGGCCGCATCGGCGCGCAGCGGGCGTGCGATTCGAGCCACCTGATGTTCCCTATCGGTTGACAAAGCGGGGCGTGCGTTCCGTATAGTGACAAACAACCGGAGCGCTCGCCCCGTTTACCCTACCGCTCAGGAGAACTCCCGTGGCCAAGTGGACAACCGCCGACATCCCCGACCAGACCGGCCGGGTCGCCGTCATCACCGGAGCCAACACCGGCCTCGGACTCGAAACCGCGGCCGCACTGGCCGAACGCGGCGCCCACGTGGTGCTGGCGGTGCGCAATCTCGAGAAGGGCAAGGACGCCGCGGACCTCATCCGGCAGCGCAGCCCCGGTGCCGACGTGGCGCTGCAGCAACTGGACCTCGGGGCACTGGATTCCATCCGCGCCG